>JBGPRV010000050.1:0-8454 GCA_041489785.1 Dehalococcoidia bacterium
GATATCTGCTCCTGGCCGATGAGCTTCTCTATCTCGCTGACCACGGATTGGGCTTCTTCCTCGGCATTATAACTTTCGATAACGGTTACCGAAGCTCCGTCTTCGTTTTCCGTCCAGAGCTTTTTAGGCTTGCGCAACACATTGGCTGAGATAACGTCTGAAGCTACCTCTAAGATTGTCTTAGTGGAGCGATAGTTCTGCTCCAGAAACACCACTTTGGCTTCGGGGTAATCCTTCTCAAAGCTCAAGATATTACGTAAATCAGCAAATCTCCAGGAATAAATAGATTGGTCAGGGTCGCCAACCACGCACAGATTCCGGTATTTTCCTGCTAGGTGCTTCATAAGCTCATACTGGGCGATGTTGGTATCCTGGAATTCGTCAACCAAAATATGAACATACCTTGACTGGTATCTGGTGAGGATTTGAGGATGGTCACGGAACAACTGCACCGTCTTCATCAGTAAGTCATCGAAATCTACCGCTTGAGCCTGGCCAAGTAATTGCTGATAGCGTTGATAAACTCTGTGGACTATCTCCTCAAAATAACTGCTAACCCACTCAGCGTAGTCTTCAGAGCTAATGAGACGGCTCTTAGCTGCGCTGATGGCCGACCGTAGTACCTGAGGGGCATACTGCTTGACATCGAGGTTCAGTTCTTCCAGGGTTTGTTTCATCAACTTTAACTGGTCGTCCTCATCGTAGATAACAAAACTCGACTCAAGCCCGATAGTTTTGCCCTCACGACGGAGAATTCGAGCACAAATGGCGTGAAAGGTGCCTAAACTCAAGGCCTCTGCCACCTGCCCCAGAAGCTGTTCCAATCTCTCCTTCATTTCTCGGGCGGCCTTGTTGGTAAAGGTAACTGCCATAATGTTGTGGGGGCTAACGCCGCAGAGTTTCACTAGGTAAGCGACCCGATGGGTAATCACTCTGGTCTTGCCGCTGCCGGGTCCCGCCAGGATAAGTACAGGCCCCTTGATGGCCTCCACAGCTTCTCTCTGGGCAGGATTAAGCGTGGCTAAGATATCCATGGAGACTCAGAAACTATTATAGCATTGAAGGGAGGAAGCCCCAAAGAGCGATGGAGACTGGCCTCGGGAGGACAACACAGACTCTAATAGGAGAGGGACAGGTTGAGATGGCTAAGCTTTGTTGCTATACTTGATTCCGAAAATGGTTGATTGGAATGATTACCAGAAGAACTTAGGAATATCTTTCCGCCAGGAGTCTTTACTGGAGCAAGCTTTCGTGCATTCATCTTATTCTAACGAAAATCCCGACTTCGCCTGGCCTAGCAACGAGCGCTTAGAATTTCTGGGTGATGCCATACTTAACTTCATTGTAACGGAAAA
This sequence comes from Dehalococcoidia bacterium, assembly GCA_041489785.1. Lineage (GTDB taxonomy): Bacteria > Chloroflexota > Dehalococcoidia > GIF9 > AB-539-J10 > RBG-13-51-36. The sequence goes on from JBGPRV010000050.1 coordinate 1,356, forward strand.
GCTGTATGAAGAGTTTCCCAAACTACCTGAGGGAGAGCTAACTGAAATTCGTGCTTCTCTAGTTTGCCGCGATACTTTGGCTGAACAAGCTTCTTCGCTCAAGCTTGGTGACTGGCTCTTGTTAGGACGAGGTGAGGAAGCAAACAGAGGAAGGGCGAAGACGAGCAACTTAGCAAACGCTCTGGAAGCACTGATTGGTGCTTTATATTTAGACCAGGGGCTGGCCAAATCCAGGAGATTTATTCTCAGACAGCTCAAGCCGGAATTGGAAAAAATAAAGGCAGGAAAGACAACCTCAAACTACAAGGCATTAGTGCAAGAGCTCATCCAGGGACAAAAGAGGCCAACACCAGTTTACCGTTTGGTGGAAGCTATTGGTCCTGACCACAGCAAGCAATTTACCGCCGAAATCTTGGTCGATGGGGAGGCACTGGGCAGGGGGACAGGAAAGAGTAAGAAAGTTGCTGAGAGCCAAGCAGCAAGAGCAGCTTGGGAAAAACTGAGGTGTAGCCATGGGTAGACGAGATTATAGAAAGCGAGAGCCAAAGAAACCCAAGAAAGGGGAGCAGAAAAGCAAACCGATTTCGGAACTCGTGCCACAGCTGGAGGTAGAGGTAATCAAGAAAAAGAGAAAGCCCGCTGAGGAATACGAAGAATAGATAGTTGGCAACTTACCTGGAGCTTTACCGTAGTGGCAAGCTAAGGAATCGGGTAGATGCGGCTGTATCTTTACTGGAGAGTTGCTCCGTATGCCCTCGCAGTTGTGGTGTGAATCGTCTGGCTGGCAATGTAGGCAAGTGCCGCACTCCCCGCGAAGCAATGGTGTCCAGCTATGGGCCGCACTTCGGCGAGGAAGCTCCATTGGTGGGCAGACATGGTTCTGGTACTATATTTTTCACTAACTGCAACCTTAGATGTCTGTTCTGCCAGAATTATTCCATTAGCCAGCTAGGCAAAGGTCAGAAGGTGAGCAAAGAAGAGCTAGCTTACATAATGCTCTTCCTCCAAGCTAGAGGATGCCACAATATAAACTTGGTGTCCCCAACCCACGTAGTGCCTCAAATTCTGGAAGCACTGGGGCTAGCAGTGGAGTCAGGCTTGCATCTCCCCTTAGTATACAACAGCGGTGGCTATGACTCGGTGGAGACCTTGAGGATACTCGATGGCATTGTTGATATTTATATGCCTGACATGAAATACGACAATGAGGAAACTGCTCGAGAATTGTCGGGCATTGAAAACTATCCTGAGGTAAATAAAGCAGCAATCAAAGAAATGCATCGGCAAACAGGTGACTTGGAGATAAACGAAGAGGGAGTGGCTCAACGAGGACTCCTGGTTCGACACCTGGTTTTACCCCACGGTTTGGCAGGAACAAAAGGGATAGTGAATTTTCTCAGCAAAGAAATTTCCCGCAACACCTATGTCAATATCATGGCCCAATACCATCCTTGCTACAAGGCTCTTCAAATTCCAAGTTTAGGGCGGCGAATATCATCTGCAGAATTTCATGAGGCATTATCTTTAGCTCAAGAAGCAGGGCTAAGTCGGCTGGATAAAATCCATCCCGTAGAGATTCTTCACATTCGCTCAGAATGACAAAGATAATTGAGAATGAAAAGGGTAACTCAGGATAACAAAATAGCTGTGGCGCACCTTTCCGCTACAGTTTATGGGCGGGTGCAAGGTGTTTACTTTCGCTACTTCGTCCGGAATGTAGCCAGGAAGCTAAGTTTAAAAGGCTATGTGCGCAACCTTGCCAGCGGCGATGCCGTAGAAGTTCAAGCTGAAGGAGAGAAGCCACAATTGGATAGACTACTAGAACAACTTAAGGCGGGCCCGCCGGGAGCCTGGGTCAAGAGAGTGGAGGTAGATTGGTCGGACTATTCAGGTCAGTTCACCGACTTCAGTATAAGATATTGAGAGGAAATTAAAGTGCCAAACTTCTTAATTTTTGCACTTTTATTTTGGCTTTTTGAATTTCTTAGTCTTCAAGTTGAACTCTGCCCTCATTAATCAGTCTTAAGTGCTCGCAGCCAACTCCAGCTATTTGAGAAGCCTTAAGGTCAATTTCATGGGGTTCGCCAATCAAGATTTTCCCGTAATCATCCACTTCCCCTTTCGTGGGGTCATCAGTGTAAAAGAACTTTTGATGGGCTTCGATAATGCCCAAATCGAAGGGCAAGGTGAAGTAGAGGTCAGCAAGGACTTTCTCAATGCCTAACTCATACAGAACTCCCCAGCCACCCGACTTGCCCTTTTTATACTTGCTCACCGGCAACAGACTCAAAAGGTTTGCTACACTGAATTGACCAGAGCGACCACAAACCTTGAAGGGGGTAACACTAATTAAGAAGTCGCTGCGCAACACCACATTGGGTACCCAGAAACTTTCCACAGCATAAAATTGAGATAAAGGATTCTGCACCTCTATAAAAATGGAATCCCTGATATCAAGCATGAGAACGTTATGAAAGTTATATCCTAAAGCTTGATATATTGGGTAAATAGATTCACCGCTAGGAGTCCCGTCCGCAATGAGGATATCGGCATTACTAATTTTTCTAATACCTCTAATAATAGCATTCAGCAGTTTGGGACTTGTCGTTACAGGGTATGGCAAGGGGTAACCGGCAGAGGGTTTGATTAAAACGCGTCTTGCCCAGGCCAGCTGTGGAGGAAGAGTAAACACAAAATCTGAATCTTTGACAATCATTGACTTCATATCAGCAATCAAATTTCAATAACTACAAAGCTGGTTGCAATAACACGATTTCGGTAACAGCCGGAAGCTTTTCACGCTCAAACTCCACTTCGCTACTTCCTACCTTTCTCACATTTTTCTTGCCCTTAAGGAAATCCTCAACACCGGCTATAGGATAGGCACACTTGGGCGTCTTAAAATGCATGGGAATAACTATTTTCGGCTTTAATTGGTCACATACCTGGCTAGCTACAGGGGCATCAATGGTGTAGAAACCACCCACAGGAACAAACAGTATATCCACGGCACCAATTTCAGTGACCTGCTCTGGACTGAGCACATGCCCTAAATCACCCAGGTGACAAAGCTTTATATCATCTATGGTGAAACAAAAGACGGTGTTAAGTCCACCTCTTTTACCCTGAGAGGCATCATGATAACTAGCGATGCCTTTAAACTGAATGCCTTTGGCAGTTTTTTTGCCGCTACCCTTAACCACTTCAGGTTTCCCCTGTACTGCCGAAACGTTGCTGTGGTCATCATGGTCATGGCTCACTACAACAACATCAGCAGTTTCCTTGATAGGAGAATAATTAATACCTCCACCCACAGCATAAGGGTCGGTAACTACTCTTAAACCATCTCTGGAGGTAATCAAAAAACAAGCATGGCCTAACCACTTTACTTTCATATAGCCTCCTGACTCTTTGCTTCGCTCAAAGCTAATTCGACTAAAGTTCTGACGCCGACTCCAGTAGCCCCTTTTACTATGTAGCCACTCTCCTTCGCCGAGAAAGCAGTGCCAGCTATATCAATATGAACCCAAGGGATATTGGCAACAAATTCAGCCAAGAAGAGGGCAGCGGTAATGGCTCCGCCATGCCTGTTGCCGGTATTCTTAACATTGGCAATTTCGCTCTTGTTTTGCTCTTTATACTCCTCGGGCATGGGCATTTGCCACATTCTCTCGCCGGTTCTTTCCGTAGCTTTGAGGACTTTATTTACCAGGTCCTGGTCATTGCCAAAGAGCCCGCTATAAAGGGTGCCTAAAGCAACACGACAAGCTCCGGTCAAAGTAGCCAAATCTATCAAGGGAGATAAACCTTGTTTTACGGCATAACTCAGGGCATCAGCCAGGATAAGCCTTCCTTCGGCATCGGTGCTTATCACTTCTATGGTCTTGCCATTCATCGCCTTCAGTACATCCCCCGGTTTCAAGGCGGTGCCACTGGGTAAATTTTCAGTAGCCGGAATAACGGCGGTGACATTAATTTTCGGTTTCAACTGAGCAATAGCCCCAACTGCTGTCATAACTGCAGCAGCACCAGCCATGTCATCCTTCATCTCCTCCATCCCCTCCGACGCCTTAATGGAGATTCCCCCAGAATCAAAAGTTATGCCCTTGCCCAGAAAGCCCAAGGTTCTTTCAGAATGTTTGTCTCCTTTATAGCTGAGAGTTATTAGCCTGGGGGGCTGGTTGCTTCCTTTTGCCACCCCTAAGAGTGCTCCCATGCCCATCGCCTCCATGTCCTCTCGGTCAAAGACTTTGAGCTCTAAATTATATTTGCTAGCTATTTCTTTAGCTATTTCAGCCATCTGGCTAGGTGTCATGTAGTTAGCTGGTTCATTAACCATATCCCGAGCCAGGTTGGTAGCTAAAGCTACCGTTTTCCCCTTGCCAATGGCCGACTCTAAGAGTGAGACTTTTTCCTTTTCTCTTACCACTATCAGCATCTCTTCGATATCTTCATATTCAGGCTTCTTATATTTGGTGAAGCTATAAAGCCCAAGAAGAGCGCCTTCAGCTATTGCTTCAGTTGAAGCTTCAAGCTCAATATCACCTATGCTAGCACCATGGAGTATTGTAGCTATCTTGCGGCAATTCAATTTACGCAATGCCCGACAAAATTCTCCGGCCACCCCGCGAATTTTATCCACATTGAAATCCTGGCGCTTGCCTAACCCGGCAATAGTGACTATCCTCGCTGGCAGTTTTCCCAACGTATGGATAATGCTAACTTCCCCAAACTTACCCTTAATCTCACCTCGACCGATGAGAGAGCTAATAGCTCCACTCAAAGCTTTATCCACAGCAGCGGTAGCGCCGCCCGGTTGTTCCACACCTTCAAAAAGGTTTACCACAATGGCATCAGCTTCGATTTGAGCTATGTCTCCAACTATAACTTTAATCTCCAAAATCCGTCTCCCTAAAATGTGTAAATTTTAGAACATTTATTTTACTTTATTTGGATGAAGAATTGAAGAGGTTAATAAAGGAATTTTTGCTCTTATCTCTTTGTTGCTCGCACAATCTTATCGATTACGGCAGTAATATCCTGCGAGGTATCAACAACAAGATGATTGCGAGAAATCTTTTCCCTTCGAGGCTTCATTTTATTATACACTACCCAACTGGCTTCCGAGTCACATTGAAGCATAGCTGTTTTTTCTCGGGCCAGAAGGCGTTGCCGCACCACTCCGGTGGGAGCTTCAACCCAGACCAGGATGAGCTTTGCCCCGGCTCTTTCTGCAGCGCGGTAGAAATATTCTCGATGGTGCTCCAACAGATTTGTGGCATCAAAAATGACAGGTATTCCCTTTCTTAAAAGCTCTTCGATGAGAACATGGCAAGCAGAGAAAAGCCGCTTATTTTCATTTTCCTTATACTGGGGGGAAGGGAACAGGATTTTTCGCAAGGTATCGCTGGCTAAGATGAGAAAAGACAACCTCTCCGCCAGCTTGCGGCAGAAAAAAGACTTGCCTGTGCCTGGCAAGCCACTGACCACTATGAGCGGAGGCTCTACCTGAGGCTGAGGTAAGCCATTAAGACTTAGCCTTAATTTCTCTACGTCTTCATCTAAGCTACCTGCCATACATCACAATTATCACCATGAGTCAGCTTATGTGTCAAGATGCTGTCTTCGTTCAGTATCTTGGAGATGACTATCAGGCGCACTGCTTTGCAGGCTTCGAGCCTATGTCTTCGTCAATCCGACTGTGTTAAGAAATGCGGCGACGACAATGGGATCGAACTGAGTGCCAGCACAACGCTTAATTTCTTCTACAATCTCCGTGATGGACATTGCTGACCGATACGGTCGGTCGGATATCATAGCATCAAAGGCATCGGCTACAGCCAGGATTCTGGCTCCCAACGGTATGTCACTGCCCGCTATAACTTGATGAAGTCCACTGCCGTCATAATGGTCATGGTGGTGTTCAATCATCTCGGTTATTTTCTCACTAACCACCGGCCGCACAATCTCGGCGCCGATATGAACGTGCGTCATAATGTGCTCGTACTCTTCACGTGTCAACTTGCCGGGCTTATTCTGGATGACCTGGTCAACTGCTATCTTCCCGATGTCGTGGAGTAAACTTCCCCAGCGCAAGTCTTCCATATCCGGTACGGATAGGCCAAGTTCATTGCCTAAAGCTAATGCTATCTCGGTCACCCGGCGAGAATGTCCACCGGTGTACTTGTCCTTAGCTTCGAGGGCAGATACCAGTGCCTCGATGGCGCCCAGGAAAAGTTTTCTAATCTCTCCTGTCTGCTCCTCAATCTTTTCCTCCAAGTATTGCTGATACTCCCTGATTTCGAGCTGTAGGCGCCTTTTCTCGAGAGCTTTTTGGACGCTCCGGGAAACCTCTTCCAGGTTAAAAGGTTTGCAGATGTAGTCATCAGCCCCCTGCTTCAGGCATTGAACGGCAACATTAACCTCATTAACAGCCGTAGCCATAATAACCGCTGTGTCAGGGTAGCCCGACTTTATTTCCGGGAGGAGTTCGATTCCTGATTTACCGGGCATCTTTATATCCAGAATAACCAGAGCAATCGGGCTGGTTTCCAGCGTGTTCAAGATTTGCTCAGCAGTATCCGCTTCTTCACACTGGTAGCCTTCTCCTGATAATTTCTGGCGAAGGAGCCTCCGGATTGCAGCTTCATCATCGACGATAAGTAATGTTTCTCGCTGGCTAGGCATACCCTTACTCCTTTTCGGCCAAAACATTTTTGGTCACTGTTTTTAGCTCCTTTTCATCTTTAACCACTAAAATGCTTTTCTCGTTGGCGTCAGCTTGTTTTATAGCATACCTTCAATATGGTCGCGACCGTTAATGGGCAATTCGACAAAGAATGTGGCTCCCTTACCCAGCTGGCTCCTGACATATATCTGCCCGCTGTGCTCGGTCACTATCCCGTGGCAGATGCTCAAACCAAGCCCGGTCCCCTTGCCCGCTTCCTTGGCGGTGAAGAAGGGGTCAAATATCCGCCTCAGATTTTCCGGTGGAATACCCGGGCCATCGTCAGCAATTGAAATCAGCACGGTATCGTTCTGTTTTTTGGTGGTGATGGTCAGGGTTCCCTTGTTATGCGCCTTAATCATAAAATATTCA
>JBGPRV010000051.1:0-8446 GCA_041489785.1 Dehalococcoidia bacterium
AATTTGTTACACACAGTCCAAATAAAAAAGATTTTCCCCTGCAACTTATGGACTATCTCTGGTTTTCACAGCTACCACCCCCTTTCTCGGCTAGCTCTTGCCATTTCCTAAGCCAAGTTGGGCATCACTACAGGAAATCTCTAAGAATGTTTCGTGTAATAGTAGTTTGTATAAGAATAGCAAGTCTTCAGAAAAAAGTCAATACCCCGGATTCCAGGACCACCACATCAATTAGCCGTACTGCAAATTAGGTATTATGTCCCCAGAATAACCGCTTTCACGGTCCTTGCAGCAAGCTAGGCAATTTGATAGCTTTTCGGCGTCAGATAACAATATAGCGTTTTGTGTCCTCCGAGGCGCACTACTTTTCACCACATCATCAAACTTCAACAATATGGGCTACTCCAAAACCTAACCTAGCTATTATCAGCTTGTGTTAAAATACGCAGATTTCGTATTTTAATGCTTCTCTAGTTTGCTGCTAAATAGCTAAACACAAAGAGCCGTATAGGCATTGACAAGAGCAGGTCAGCGCGCTAAAGTCTCTATTGCTGCGTTGTGCGAATACTGATAAGGACGCACAACAAAACCTTACGGGAGAAAGGGGGAAAATGAAAGTTTGGAGAAGATTCGGATCGGCTCATTCAGCCCGGTTAACGGTCATTGGGCAATTCAAGAATGTGGATGATGCCCAGCTCGCTGAGCAAGTTGTTGAAGACTTTGTCAATGCCTCTTGGGAGGGAAGATACCCAGGTGTAAAAGAGTTCATAAATGCTTGGAAGACTCGACTACCAGGTATTGAGGGCCTGGGGCCGAATCAAAGTGATTTTAATATGGGAATCGACAATTCATGTAATGTGACACGGAGTGGCACTATAGTCAGCGTTTCTGACATCAGCTCTCCTGAAATCGGGGGAATCATCAAATTGATGCTCTTAAAGGATTCCGAAGAAGTGAAGATCGAGGGAAAGACTGGGCCGTGAAGGTTCGCTTCGAACAGCGAGGCATACACTTTTATGATCGGGTAACCGGAGTGCATATTCTAGCTGACGAATGTTTCGTTCCAAAGAGACTTTATAGCCAAGCTCCTTCAGTAGTCAGTATCGCATTGACCAATGTTTGTGACCTTAACTGTGATTTCTGCTACGCCCCAAAGAATGAGCATTCGCTAGAAGAAGATGCCGTTCTTGATTGGTGCCGCGAGCTCGACTCCTTAGGAACCTTGGAAGTGGCTCTAGGGGGTGGTGAACCCACCCTCTACCTTGGGCTAGCAGATCTCTGCCACAGAATCTGGAAAGGTACTAACCTCGGTATTTCAATTACAACGAATGGGCACCACCTTACGCCAAGTTTGATATCACAACTGGTTGGCACAGTGTCCATAATAAGGATATCGATAGATTCTGTAGAACCGTTATATTCAAAGCTTCGAGGTCGGCCTCTCGCACCTGTTCTCAATGCGATATCCTACCTTGCCGGACAAGTTCCCGTTGGCATCAATACCATCATAAATAGCCTCACATTATCCACTATGGACCAAATGTTACAATTTGTTAAGGAAACTGGGGTCATAGATTGGTTACTACTACCGCAAGTCCACAACGGCGAATTTGTCCTTTCTGTAAATGACTGGCGGAGGCTCGAGAAGTGGATAAACGACCACTGGGCCAAAGTAAATCTTAGCATAACTTCAGAGGCTCAAAAGTTTATAAAGTGCCCATTCTTATTTACGTCGGAAGATCAAAACGACTATGCCCACATAAGTGCAGATTACTATCTGCGAAAGTGTTCGTATAAACCTGGCGGGATTTCGGTGCGCGGACGAACCATTCGAGAGGGACTTCAGAACTTGAACAAAAGTTTTGAGGTGTCGTCCACTACAGAGTTTACTACTCAATCTGGTTTTGCCTAACTTGCCTCGAAAGTTCGCAAACTTTGGAAAATGCCGGACATTAGAGGCATCGCCAAGTTGATGTTTTCTGTTTATCCATCGGCAGGCTGATAATAAGAGAAATAGTGAAAGAAGTTCGGATTTCTTCTACGCGAGTCGCATTTGCCTCTCGTGAAGGTGCGTCTCCGTTCCAGTAACTGCTTAACAATAGGGCGGTTTGTTTAACGACATCCGATGTGTGCTTTGGAGGCTCTGACCTGTTCGTTTTGACAGACAGTGGGGTTGCCACACCCAATTTCACAGTCACTGTGGTAGATGCTACAATTAACTTAGGATAGCCGCTCAGACAAAATTCTGCCGTTAATCTCAGAGAAAGGCAGGGAGGAGGACGAAATGAATATCTACGTAGGCAATTTATCACGGGATGTCACTGAAGAGGATTTGCGACAAGCTTTCCAAAGCTTTGGGCAGGTCACATCTGTCAGCATTATTAAAGACAAGTTCAGCGGAGAATCGAGAGGGTTCGGATTTTTGGAGATGCCTAACAAAGCAGAAGCCCAAAAAGCAATCATGGACCTGAACGGCAAGGAGTTGAAGGGACGGACGCTCACCGTTAATGAGGCTCGGCCTCGCCATGAAGAACGACGAGGTGGCAGAGGCTATGGCCGCGATGAACGACGTTCCTGGTAGCCAGCGACCAAACATAACAGCTTCATAATAGAACTTCGCCTAGCAGCGTGCAGAAGACCACTCATGAAGCTATCCAAATCGAGCTTCGCGAACTCTTTTTCGCCAGACAAGCAGAACCGTGCGGAAAACTTGAACAAGCGACCAGATTAGTAGTGTAGTGAGAAGAACTTTGGTCTATTTAGGAGACTGGGGATTGCACCGCCCACAACTGTCAATAAATCTGCCGGTCTTCTTAGCTTGAACTTCTGCTTCTTTATACGTTACAAAGGGTCCGTGCCAACGCCTCGATCGGCCATGCCAGGGGTCTTGCCCACTCTGGCAGCACCAACACTCTGCCCTGTGTATCATGGTATAATCATGTTTTGTGTTCTCCACAACCCAAAAGGGCATCCAAATCACCCCCCCCCACCATATGGCTCTGGTTACCTACCTCGCCTATCTAGCAAGGTTTGGCATAGAGCCATCCGTGCCTTAGACAACGAAAGTTGGGAACCGGCATACCTTGGGGCAACATTGCAAGCCTGCTTTCATTTTACTTGTTATTGTTGCTTTTCGCAATGGATTAGCGTAACCGTGAGGTTGGTCGACTGGGAACACAAAAGCCTGTTTTGTTACCCAACATTTCTGACTTTCTGCAGTACCACATTGTGTAAGGCGATGTTCCCCTTGACACACGTAGACAGTTGTATTATAATAATATCAGTGAGAAGTAGATAGTAGGAGTTTATAATGGCTATTCAACAATCTGAATTATCTAGGCCTGTAATTGAATCACAAGGATTCTATTCAACATCACAAGTGTCTCGATTGTCTCGTATTCCGGTCTCAACTATTTATGAATGGAGGAGGAGGGGAATAATCCGTCCCTCTCTCGAACTTGTTGAAGGCGGTTTGTTAGCGGACGAAGGTTATTCTTATTCTGACTTGACATTAGTTCGTATTATTAAGGCGTTACGAGATAGACATTTAAATTTTGACTCTGCGGCAAACGCGCTACGTCATCTCTATGCACGTCTAGGACCTCCTGATAGAGGATGGGCTAATGAGAAGGTCTATGTAATTGGGAATCGTATTTATGTAGATAGACCAGATGAATGGCAAGTTACGGATGCTACGGAACTCGGGCAAAAGGTAATGGAGATGCTTTTTGGCGACTTATTTGAGGAATTGCGTGAGGGAGATGAGGAAGCTTCCATTATTGTGCCACCGCAATATCGCAATTATGTTCAGGTCAATCCAGGTATCATGGGCGGTGAACCTGTAGTAAGGGGTACAAGATTACCTACTGCGACTTTGGTTGACCTTCTAGCTGACCATGATATCAATGAATTGAAAAAACTGTATCGACGTATCCCACCTGAAAAAATTGAAAAAGCCATTGAGTACGAACGGTATCTCGACCGACAGACCGCAACCACAACCAACTAATTTGGAACGTTTTCTGGTAGATTCAGATATTGACCCGAAGTTGGTTTTACTTTTGCGTAAAGTCGGATTTAAAGCAACCCACGCTACTTGGCATAACATTCCTAATGATGATACAGGATATTTAATATGGGGAAGGAAACATGGTTACATCCTGGTGAATCATGATAAACATAGGGATGCAAAGACACGATATTCGTTCTATTCCGAGATGTATTATCACGGAGGTCAGGTTATCAGAGTTGGTAAGCCAGGGCAACCAATACTTAGGCTTCTGGGTTGTATACTGGCGCAACGTCATAAGTGGCAAGAACATTTCAGTCAAGATAGTGGCGAAGCTTCTGTACATCCAAGTGGCTGTAATTTTAATCCGGCTCATAAATTACTGGAATATAGTAAATACGCATTAAGGCTACCATTTGAAGACCCTTCCATACCGTTGAAGACTCGTAAGCCAACACGTAGAATTAGAACCCCAAAACCTACTCTAATTAACCCTGACAAACCACCGCTACTATAATTCTGTGATATGATTGAAATGATGGATAAAAAGCACAAGTCAACAGAAGATAGTAAAGAGAAGAAGATTGAAGACTATGAGCCTGGTGCTACACAGTCTCAAGTCTTTAAGGCACTAAAGAAGATGGCAAAAACCACTAAACCTTCTGAGAAGCACGATTAACAGCCTGCTCTAACATTGTCAGAAACATCGGTTTTTCATCGTTCCTGTGGCTATACCGGAAGCTGTATTCATCAGCGTATTCTTGTAGGTGTTCGGGTGTTACATGGTGGTAAGTGCCATCAATACTGCGCTTTAGCTGACTCCAAAAGCCCTCTACGCTATTGGTATGAATATCCTTACCAATTACGTAGATTTTCTTAGAGTGTTCTACGGTCTGATGTTTGAAGCCTAGTTTTGAAAGATGCTTATAGCTTGGTAAATCATCCGTATATACGTCAGCACACTTTATAACGTTTGCATCAATATGCTGAATTAAAGTCTTGGCTTTCACATCGGGAATTACGATAGCCCTTGCTCTGCCCTTTCTCTCTACGATACCTAAGACAACAGACTTGTTTTCAGAGCCTCTACCACGTTTACCATGCTTCTTGCCACCAATATACGTTTCGTCAATCTCTACCTTACCCAAGAACTTTATCTCGTGTCCATCAGATAGGGTTGACCTGATTTGTCTCCACATTCTATAACCAGTCTTCACAGTAACGCCTAAATCACGGCTTAGATTGCGAGATGAAATCCCGCATCTTGTTGCAGCCATTATTATTATAGCTTTGAACCAAAGTCTTAGGTGGTCAAATCGTGTATCCTGAAAGATAGTGCCAGCCATAGGGTAAACATGATTACCGCAAAACTCACATGAATAACACGGTCTACCCTCAATACGATAGTGATTAGTCACTTTATTGCAGTTTATACATTTTACACCATGAGGCCAGCGAGCCTTGAATAACCAATCAAGGCAAGCATCATCATTCGGAAAGTCTTTTTCGTAATCCCTTGTACTATACTTTTTCATGGCACACCATCCTTAATTTGTTACGAGATTAGTATAGCACAAAATGTTACGTGTGTCAAGGGGAACATCGCCTTGTGTAAATTATGATTCATTCAAAATGTGCTAAATGGAATTTAAGCAATGAATAAATTGAATGGTATACATAATAGAGTTAAAAAGCACAAGGTACGTATCAAATCGAGATATTGACTTCCTTTTGAAGAAGTTTTATTCTTATACAACGCATTCTCAGAGGTGTTATTTTATATTATTGTAGCATATAAGGTTCACTTATGAGTGTGGCCAGCCAAATGAATCCTACTCGGGTAGCAAAGCGGCTTAGTATATGCGAAAATCGGTTGTTGAATCACAAGCGTGTAAAGCTTGTTTGGAAGAGTGAAGGATTGAAGGTACCGCAGTAACAGCCCGATGAGTTATCTGAGCCGTTTCTCTTGAAAGGGGAATACCGCACTATATCCGGTTGGACAGTGGATCCGAGTTTACGGCAAAGGCGGTGCGAGGGCGGCTCAATAGGCTTGGGTTTAAGACGCTGTTTATCCAACCCGGAAGTCCATAGGAGAATGGGCACAAGGATATTGGGTAGCATCGCTCAATGATTGCACGCTGACTCTGCCATAGTTGCTATATATTAGTTAATAACATAAAAAGGATGTATGAGAGGTGAGAGTGAGCATGAGAAAGGTAATAGCCTTCACGTTAGTCGGATTATTTATTGTCAGTGGGGTTGTCGGCGTTTTGTCGGCAGACCAGGAGATTTGTAAAGGAAATCCTGGCGATAAACTCGCAACCGCCGGTTTTATCCAATCTGGCGAGACTCTTTCAGGCTCAATTGATGATGTGGGTGAGGTGGATAACTATACCTTTTCTGCCGAGGCCAATGATACCGTTATCATCAGGTTGGATACTACCTCATCAGGCTCGAATCCACAGGTATTATACATCAAGGTTACTCCATCGCTGATTAACATTCAAATTGGCGAACCTGTACAATTCACTGCCCGGGCCTACGACAACGCTGGTAATGAAATAGCAGACCTCTCGTTTAACTGGAGTACTGATGTCGGATTTATTGATAGTTCAGGATATTTCCATACCACCATCGGTTCCGGTACCACGGGTTCCAGTACCACGGGGTATGTGAGGGCTTTCTACGGTTCGGTATATGGTGAAGCCAGAATTAAAATCGTATCTATTCAAGATACACGCCGAATATACGAGCAGCCCTACCCGGAGCATGAGATGTCCCAAACAAGTGTATTCGCATCGGATGTATCTGGGTCTATATCCGGTCATATATACCAAGATGACGGCGTCACACCTATCGCCAACATACAGGTCTGGGCAGAAAGCTATTGTTCCGACACCTATACACACACACATACAGCTGAAGACGGAAGCTATTCTATTACAGTACCCAGCGGATGGTATTACGTTGAGGCTAGACCAACTCCACCATATATCGGTGAGTACTACAACAACGCCTATAACCGCAATGCCGCAATCCCGGTTTTTGTCACAGCTCCGTACGATACATCGGATATCGATTTCATACTGGACGTAGGCGGAACAATATCGGGACATGTTTACCAGGAGGATGGTTTTACGCCAATCCCCAATATGGGAGTTATCATCGATGGAATCAACAACGGTTTTGGGGGTTCAGCTACAACTGAAGTCGATGGCAGCTACTCTTTGGCGTTACCTACGGGAACCTACAACGTATGGGCTTTCGGTAACTCTGAATACGCTGCTGAATTCTATGATAATGCGTATTATGAATATGAAGCCACGCCGGTTTCGGTGACGGTACCTGATGATACTCCTAGCATCGACTTCATCCTTGAGAGAGGTGGAACTATATCAGGTTTTGTCTACGACGAGGCTGGTATGCCACTACCTGGCGTGGTTGTTTCTACTGATTACCCTATTAGCGGACATATCTCCAACTTTCGCGGTTTCAGGACAGCCGATGATGGCAGCTATACCATAACTGGCCTGCAACCAGGCAACTATAAGGTCCAAGCTTATACTACTGGTTACATCGACGAGTACTATGATAATGTGTACGAAAGTTCTGAAGCTACGCCGGTGCAAGTGACCGCCCACAGCGATACTCCAGGTATCAATTTCTATCTGGATTTTGGCGGATCGATATCAGGGGTAGTAAAAGATGACAGCGGCAGTCCTATGGTTGGGGCAAGGATAGATGCCTTCGGCATTGACATAGACTATTATGCCGACAGCTGCACAGCCGACGATGGTAGCTACATAGTAGCCGGCCTGCGCCCGGGCAGCTACACAGTTAGTGCTGAGGCACCTGGGCATGTTCCCGAATACTATAATAATGTGTATGAACACTCTGAAGCTACACCAGTACTAGTGACTGTACCCAGTAATACTCCCAATATTGATTTCTCTTTGGAAATAGGCGGCTCGATATCAGGCGTGGTAACCGATGACAGCGACATTCCTATTATTGGAGCATCGGTACATGCTGACGGCTATGATGTGGGTGGTTATAGCTATAGCCAGACGAGAACTGATGGCAGCTACACAATAACAGGCTTGCGCTCAGGTAACTACAGAGTATATGCAAGTGCTTCGGTTTATATCGATGAATACTATGATAACGTTTACGATTATTCAGAAGCTACTCCTGTTCTGGTGGTCAAACCCAATAATACCTCTAACATTAACTTCTCCCTGGAGCTGGGAGGTTCTATTTCAGGGGTAGTGAAAGATGACAGCGGCAATCCTATCGTTGGGGCCTGGGTAGATGCCAGTGGTATTGATATTAGCGGCTATGGCGATGATTATACGCTAAATGATGGCAGCTATGTTATTTCTGGTCTACCTTCTGGTAACTACTCGGTTAGTGCAGAAGCCACTGGTTTTATTGAAG
>JBGPRV010000052.1:0-8412 GCA_041489785.1 Dehalococcoidia bacterium
GGCAGCTTTCACACCCAGCGCTGTATAGAATATGGCACCAAGGTAGTGGCCGGAGTTACACCTGGCAAGGGGGGTAGTCAACACTTGGGAGTGCCCGTGTTCAATACTATTGAGAAAGCTATAGCTGAGACTGGAGCTAACGCCAGTCTCATGTTTGTGCCTCCTGCCTTTGCCGCAGATGGCATTCTGGAGACAATTGACGCTGGCATGTCCTTGGTCGTGTGCATAACTGAGGGCATACCGGTATTAGATATGGTGAAAGTGCATCGCTATCTCAAAGGCAAATCAACCCGGCTCATCGGCCCCAATTGCCCGGGAGTTATGTCCCCGGGTAAATGCAAGGCCGGGATTATGGTGGGGGAAATTCACCTTCCCGGCAATGTGGGGGTAATTTCTCGCAGCGGCACCCTGACTTATGATGTCGTATCTCAGCTCACCAGCCTGGGAATTGGGCAATCCACATGTGTTGGCATCGGCGGTGATGCCCTGCCCGGCAGCACCTTTGTAGACATCTTGAAATTATTTCAAGCGGACCGGGATACCCAGGCTGTGGTTCTTATTGGTGAAATAGGTGGCACTATGGAACAAGAAGCTGCGGAATTTATCAGTCACAAGATGACTAAACCTGTGGTCGCTTTTGTCGCTGGCAGTACTGCTCCGCCGGGGAAAAGAATGGGACATGCTGGAGCTATCATTACCGGTAGTGCTGGCAAAGCTTCAGAGAAGATAAAGGCCCTGTCACAGGCAGGGGCTATCATAGCTCCCACCCCTGCAGAAGTTGGCCTCACCATCAAGAAAGTGTTAGAAAGTTTGTAGGTATTGCTCATAGAGTGATTAAGAATCGCTATCCATTAATCGAAGAAGTTTTTACTCCCTTGGCTGCTCCTGAGCTTTTTGAGCTAATCAAGGACAGACCTTATAGCTTCTTTTTAGACAGCGGCATGGACCCTCAAAGGCTGGGAAGATACTCCTTTTTAGGCAGCGAGCCATTTCTGGTGATGAGCAGTCAAGGCTCTGAAATCACCCTGATTCGTGGACAGGAGCACGAAGTGCAGCATGGTAATCCTTTTGATACTATGGGCAAGCTGCTGGAGGTATATAAATTAGACCATTGCCCAGCACCTGTGCCTTTCCTAGGTGGAGCAGTTGGCTATCTCAGCTATGATCTAGGCCACTTCATTGAACGCCTGCCATCCACGGCTATAGACGACCTTAAACTCCCTGAGTGTTACCTTGCCTTCTATGATACTATCGTGGCCTTTGACCACCTGGAGGGGAAAGCCTACCTTGTTGCCACAGGCTTCCCTGAGATGGAGGAAGGGCAGCGGTTAAGGCGATCCAGAATGAGACTTGAAGAGATGAAGGACTGGCTTTGTCCTAGCCATTCAGTCGTTGCTGTGAGCCGAAGCTCTGAGCAAAGCGAAGGAGAAGCGAATCAATCTTGCGATAGAGATTGCTTCGTCGCTACTGCTCCTCGCAATGACAGGCAAAACAAAGAAATCACGCTTAAGTCTAATTTTACCCCTGAGGAATACAGAAAAGCTGTAAATAGAGTGCGGGAGTATATCGCCGCTGGCGATGTCTTTCAAGTCAATCTTTCTCAAAGGTTTGAGGCTGATTTAAAAATTCCGCCCTATGAGCTTTATAAACGACTGAGGATAGTTAATCCCGCTCCCTTTGCCAGCTATCTCAATTTCCCTGGCGTAGCCATCGTCAGTGCCTCTCCCGAAAGGTTCCTCAAGGTCCAAGGCGACCTGGTAGAGACGCGACCGATAAAGGGCACGAGACCACGAGGTAGAGACTCTGTTGAAGACGAGCGTCTGGCTCATGAGTTGACCCATAGCACCAAAGACCGCGCAGAAAACATGATGATTGTTGATTTGGAGAGGAATGATTTAGGACGAGTTTGCCGCTATGGCACAGTAAAGGTCACCGAATTAGCTATCCTGGAGACTTTCCCCACCGTATTTCATCTTACCTCTACCGTCGTGGGCAGGCTACGCCGAGGCAAGAGCAACATTGACCTGCTTAAGGCTACTTTCCCCGGTGGCTCTATTACCGGCGCTCCTAAGGTGCGAGCTATGGAGATTATTGATGAGCTGGAGCCGACCAAGAGGAGCGTCTATACCGGCTCCATAGGCTACTTGGGCTTCAATGAGGACATGGATATCAACATCGTTATCCGCACTTTTTTGATCAAAGAAGGCAAAGCTTATTTTCAGGTAGGTGGTGGCATTATTTACGACTCTGACCCGGAAGCTGAATATATGGAAACGCTGGACAAAGCCCGGGCCCTGATTCGAGCTTTGCAGTTAGCACCAGAAGTGGTTGTAGCAACAAAATAAGGGGCGCCGAGAAATCATAAATTTCTTGGGGTAAAAATGGGCTTTGTTTCAAAGGTTACCCTACAAAAGTCTTCGGACAGCCTCTTGGCATATTTTCTGGAGTGCCGGTGTTACGGCAGTATTCGTCCAGAGGTTGCGTCTTCTATTTTTAGTCTTGGGTCGGAGCATTGAAAAACTGGCGATTATGCCATATGATAGCAGGATTAAGAAGTGAGCGATTATTTTTCGTATAAAAATCTCTTCTTGAAGTGAGTGGGAATATAGAAAGCTCTGCGAATCATAATCATAAGGGGGGTAATTTATGGCTGATGAGTCTGGCAAAGGTCTCGATAAGTTAAAGGAACTGAAAAGAAAGCAAGAACACATCTTACAAATGGGAGGGCCAAAGGCGATTGAAGAGCGCCATAAGAAAGGGCAGATGTCGGCCCGGGAGAGGATAGATTATTTCTTCGATCGAGGCACATTCACGGAAATAGGCTTGTTTGTTAAGCATAGGACGACTGCTTTTGGCATGGACAAAAGGGAGGTGCCTGCTGAAGGAGTAATTACTGGTTTCGGTAAAGTGAATGGCAGGCATGTCGTTGTTGCTGCTGAGGATTATACCGCAATGGCGGGAACCTTTGGCGAATATCATGGTAAGAAATTTGTTCGTGCTATAGATTTTGCTAAGGATAATGGCTGGCCATTTGTAGGTATGAATGACTCTGGAGGAGCCCGACTGCAAGAGGGGATGGATACTCTGGAAAGTTATGGATGGCTGTTCAGGTCTCAAATACTCGCGTCAGGGATAATACCTCAGATAGCTCTACTTATGGGCCCTTGTTTAGGAGGGCAGGCATATCATCCTGTAATGCAAGATTTCCTCATTCAAACGAAGCGCACGGGATTTATGGGTATTGCTGGCCCGGCTTTCGTCAAAACGCAAACCGGGGAGGAAATCAGCCTTGAGGAGCTTTCCGGCTACAAAGCCCATGCCATAAAATCAGGACAAACACACGTTGTGGCTGAAGATGATGCAGATTGTCTGGATAAGTGTAAGGAACTTCTGGCCCTTTTGCCTTCCAGCAACAGAGAGAAACCACCTCGCATCCCAACGGACGATGACCCAGAAAGGAAAGAGGATTTGCTTAGCTTGCTGCCAGAACATTCGTATGAGCCTTTCGATATGTACGAAGTTATTGGAAAAATAGTTGACAAGGGTCATTTCTTTGAGACCTTGGGACTCCACGCCCGGAATATAATCACAGGTTTTGCCCGTTTCAATGGGCGTCCTGTGGGAATAGTAGCTACCCAACCGAAGTGGATGGCTGGTTGCATAGACATTGATGCTGCCGACAAAGGAGCCAGGTTTGTCAGGTTTTGCGACCTATTCAACATCCCGTTGGTCACTCTTCATGATTCCCCGGGTTATCTGATAGGTTCCCAGCAAGATTGGGGCGGAATCCTGCGCCATGGTGCCAAGCTGCTTTTTGCCTGGGCTGATGCCACCGTGCCCCTGATTGCAATTATAATTAGGAAGTCCTATGCCGGCGCTCACTATGGCATGCTGGACAAAGCTATTGGGGCTGATTTTGTCTTTGCCTGGCCTACGGCCCAAGTTACCATTGTCGGCGCCGAAACTGCTGCCAGTGTTATATTCGCCAGGGAAATAAGGGAGGCAGATAAGCCTGATGAGGTACAAGCACAAAGGATAAAGGAATTCTCAGAAATGTACGAAAACCCTTACCGCGCTGCGGAGAGAGGCTATGTCGATGATGTGATAGACCCCTCAGATACCAGAAAAGTCATAAATAGTGCACTGGATGTTCTGGAAGGGAAATGCGTGGCCAGGCCGTGGAGAAAGTATTCCAACATCAATCTCTAAGAAAGGAGTAAGAAGGTGGATTTCAGCTTCACAGAGGAACAAAATAAATTTAGACAAGAGTTGCGGAACTTTTTAGAGGAGGAGATAAAGAAAAAGTATTGGGAACCTACCTGTGATGCCTGGGTACAAGGCTTCGACCCCGGATTTACCAAACGGGTGGCGCAGAGGGGCTGGATAGGACTGACCTGGCCTAAGGAGTATGGCGGGCAGGGGCGCAGCCATATAGATAGACTTATTCTTACTGAAGAAATGCTGCGCTATGGGGCGCCGGCAGCTTGTCACTGGTTTGGTGACCGCCAGGTCGGAGGTGCTATCCTCTCTTTCGGCTCGGAAGAATTAAAAAAGGAGTTTCTGCCCAGGATTGTCAAGGGAGAGGCTTATTTTGGCCTAGGAATGAGCGAACCGGGAACTGGTTCTGATTTGGCCTCACTACAAACCAGGGCAGTAGAAGATGGTGATTATTATGTAATTAACGGTCAAAAAACCTGGACTAGCTGTGCATCCTTTTCTCAATACTTTGATGTGTATGTCCGAACAGACCCCGAGGCACCAAGGCATAGGGGCATTAGTGAATTTATCGTAGATGCACAGTTGCCCGGCGTCAGTCGCATCCCCATGATTGATATTACCGGCACTGAGGCTTGGAATGATGTCTTCTTTGACAATGTTCGCGTGCACAAGAAGTATTTGGTGGGGGAGAAAAATCGTGGCTTTTATCAAGTCCTCCACCAGCTTGATTATGAGAGGAGTGGCATGGAACGTCTCATGGGAAATTATCCCCTCTTTGAGGCTATCATACAGTTTGCCAAGGAAAATAAATTGTCTCAGGAGCCTGCAATTCGCAATAAGCTGGCGCAACTACAGATTGAATTTGAGGTGGGACGCTTGCTTATTTATAGAGTGGCTTTGGTCATGGAAGAAGGGCGGGCTCCTAATTGGGAATCTGCTATGTCCAAGGCCTATTCCACGGAATTTGAGAAACACTTGGCTGGCGTAGCTATGGAGGTCTTGGGTTCCTATGGACAATTGATGGTGGGTTCCAAGTTAGTCCCTCTGCGGGGCATGGCCTTACATTCATACTTAGGCTCCAAAGGTTACAGCCTTCAAGCAGGCACAACGGAAATCTTAAAAAATATCTTGGCTGCACGGAGATTGGGATTACCAAGCTCATAAGCCGTCGCTCTGGGCGAAGCGCAGAGTCCAATGGCTCCAAGATTCTTCGTCAGCAGCTCAGAATGGCGCTTGGAATGTTTGACACAGGAGGATAGCTATGAAGTTAACTCTTACTGAAGAACAAGAGATGCTAAAAAAGACAGCCCGCGACTTCCTGGTTGATAAGTGCTCAAAAAAATTCGTTAAACAGATGGAAGAAAGCGAGATAGGCTATTCCAGAGAACTCTGGCAGGAGATGGCTGAGCTGGGCTGGATGGGCTTGGCCTTCCCCGGGAAATATGGCGGCGGCGATATGAGTTTTCTCGACCTGGCAGTGCTATTAGAGGAGATGGGACGTGCTTGTTTACCCGGCCCGTTTTTCTCCGCAGTGGTTCTTGCAGGCTTGTCCATATTAGATATTGGGAGCGAAGAACAAAAACAAGAATACCTGCCCAAGCTAATCCGTGGCGAAAAAATACTTACCTTAGCTCTCACTGAACCTGGCTATCACAATTACGATGCCTCTTCAGTTATAGTCGAGGCTACTCGCAACGATGGCAACTATATCATCAAAGGCACAAAACTGTTTGTCCCTGATGCTCATATTGCTGACTACCTGCTATGTGTCGCCAGAACCAAGCCTAAAAACGGAATCACCATATTCCTGGCCGACGCCAAGAATCCTGGAATAAAGTACACAGTTCTAAAGACTATCGCCGGTGATAAGCTATGTGAGGTAGTTTTTGACCAAATGCCAGTACCTAAAGCTAACATTTTGGGACGGCTAAACCAAGGATGGAGTGCAGTGCAAAAGATAATCCAGCGGGCAGCGGTGGGAAAATGTTGTGAGATGGTCGGCAACATTCAGCGAGTGTTGGAGATGACCGTAGACTACGCCAAGGAAAGGAAGCAATTCGACCGTCCCATTGGTAGCTTCCAAGTCATACAGCATTATTGTGCCGATATGGCAACCGATGTTGATAGCGCCAGGTTTAGCACCTACCAAGCAGCCTGGATGTTAAGCGAGGGACTTCCCTGCACCAAAGAAGTGGCCATAGCCAAGGCCTGGATAGGCGAGGCCTCCCAGCGCGTCTTTGCTCTGGCGCACCAAATTCACGGAGCTATTGGCGTTACCGTAGAACATGACCTGCATTATTACACTAGGCGTGCCAAGGCTGCCGAGCTTGCCTTTGGCGATGCCGATTTCTATCGGGAAGTAGTAGCCAAAGAGATGGGATTGTGACTGTTAAGTCAACACTGAATTGGAACAAAGTCTGAACGATTGACGTGCTTGTCAGAGTTAAGTATACTCCTGCCAGTCTGGCAGCACGATGGAAAATCTTGAGGAATTGTACAATACAGCACGAAAGGGGGTAACTATTATGGAAATTAAGAAAGTAGGCGTAGTTGGTGGTGGATTTATGGGCTCTGGCATTGTCCAGGTCTGTGCTCGGTCTGGCTACGAGGTGGTGCTTTTAGCAAGGCGAGAAGAGAGTCTCAATAAAGGCATAGCAACAATAGAACATTACCTGAGTCGGGATGTGGAGAAGGGTAGAATATCTCAACAAGATAAAGACTTGACTATGTCTCGCATCAGAGGGAGTCTCACTCAAGAGGACCTCAATGACCGCGATTTGGTTATAGAAGCTATCCCGGAGGATATGGAACGCAAGAAAAAGGTTTTTGTCGAGCTGGACAGGATCTGTTCAGGACGTACCATCTTTTGCACCAACACATCCTGTCTATCTGTTACAGAACTTGCTCGAGCAACCAGCCGTCCGGACAGGGTAATCGGGACACACTTTCTCTCCCCGGTGCCGCCCAGCAAGCTACTCGAGATTGTCAGAGCGGACACGACCAGTGAGGAGACCCTGGCGACAGTAAAAAAGTTTGGCCGCTCACTTGGGAAGGAAATACTTGTCGCCAAAGATACTCCTGGGTTCATTTTCAACTATCTACTGATAGCATTGACGAGAGCCGCTGAGTGCTTGCTGGAGGACGGAGTAGCCAACGCAGAGGATATTGACAAAAGTATGACCCTTGGGCTGGGTCACCCCATAGGGCCACTAGCCCTAGCCGACTTTAATGGTCTGGATGTTGGCTATATGGTAAGCTGTGCGATGTATGAGCGAAGTAAAGACCCTTGCCTGGCTCCCTCTGCTATCCTGAAGGAACTGGTCGAGTCTGGTCGTTTGGGACGTAAGACGGGTGAAGGGTTCTACAAGTATAAAAAAGAGAAGTAGTGCACTAAAGAAGATTAGCTAAGGTCATTAAGCTTCGTCTCTAAATTTTTTTGCCTTAAGGATACTGTTAAATCTCCTCGAGTTCTTTCTATAATACTTCGTATAGTGTCGGTGGTTCGCCTCAAGCCATGAGCTAGCAATTCCGGGAAATCCATGGTTATCAATATTCCATAAATTTCATCCATTATGGTCAGTAATTCCTTGCAACGTGAGAAGTCATCTCTCCTTAGACTATCTAATATATACCTCCGCAACTCACCTACGGATTCGCCCAAGCCATCAAGATAGGCAGCATTGCTTACGCCCAGTGCTCTTGGCTTCGGTAAGTCTTCTCCGGCAATCAAAGTTAAGGTTATACATCCTTCAGCGAACTCTTTTTGAGCGTCGTGAATGAAACCCGAATGAAGTAGCTTTCCATGTCTGGCCAGGTCGTGATTTAGCTCTTGAACTAATTCATGAGCTGAATCAAGGAGTTGCCTTGCCTTATCATGCTCCTGGCGATGCACGGCACGTATGGCATCAGCGCTGTAGCGGATTACCTGACGGCAACTACGCAAGGCTTTCTCTCTCGCCGCATCTTCAGCCACAAAGTAAGGACGAAGCTTCGCAGCGATAATCCCCAAATCTTCTACTGGTTTTGGCATTTCCCTTTCGCCAAGTCCATTTTTGCGACCAATTTCTGCACAGCTCCCCTAACATCTTTCTCGCCCAGGACAGCACTAATCACGGCTACAGCATCAGCGCCAGCAGTTATTACTTCACCAACGTTATTCTGGTTTATGCCGCCAATGGCTACTAGAGGGGTATA
>JBGPRV010000053.1:0-8198 GCA_041489785.1 Dehalococcoidia bacterium
CTTCGTACACGTTTTTGATCTCTTCTTTGACAGTGAAAGTCCTGTAATTCATCCCCAGTAGCTCTTCTTTTGAGTACTGTAGATGTTGTGTCATTTGGTCATTGACAAAAGTAAAATTCCCCTTAAGGTCCACTTCGAAATAGGCATCCCCTATCTCGTCCAATACAGTTCGGTATTTCTCCTTTGATTGCCTCAGTGCTTCCTCTGCCTGCTTGCGCTCGGTGATGTCACGCGTAATGCCACAGAATCCGACAATCTCACCCTTGCTATTTCGCAGAGGAGAGATCGATGTCTCGCCAAACCCGTGGCTCCCGTCTTTGAGGGTGCTTTTCCAGGGGACGCCCCTGTTTGGCACACCGGTCCGGTACACTTCATTAAAGGCTTGAAATAGGGATTTGATATCCTCTTCAGCTGTATAGCCTTTATAGTTCATTCCAATCAGCTCTTCCCTTGAGTATCCCAAATCGCGGCACACCGCATTATTGACAAAGGTGAAGTTTCCGGCAAGGTCAATCTCGAAATAGGCATCTTCCATACTCTCCAGTATAGTTCGGTATCTTTTCTCTGAATATCCGATAGCCTCCTCCAGTTCCTTGCGAGCAGTGATATCCCTAAAACTTCCCACCGTAGCCCGTTTCCCTCCATAGTTTATAGAGGTAACTTCTTCCAGAACCCATATTATCTCGCCATTCTTTTTCACGAGTCTGTATTCGTAAGAAATAGAACCCTTCTTATTCTTCAGGTTTTCTGTCGCCTTTTTCCTGACCATCTCCCTATCTTCTGAATGAACGAGGTCGAGAGAATATTTCCCTAATAGCTCCTCCTCGGTATAGCCTGTTAAATTTTGAAACACGGGGTTAACATATTGGAACTTTCCTTCATGGACGATGTATATCCCTAGTCCGGCATTACGCAGCAGAGCCTGAGCCACCTCCTCCCACCCTGTGGGCATGGCTGGGCTTTTCTTATCCTGCCTTTCTGCTGGAATTGATTTAGTTACCATCGCTGTTTTATAACCCGCCTTGAATATATTTGATTAAATTACATCTGGTTTCACTATATCATCCCTGTTAGCTACTGTAAATAGCCCTTTGGTAATCCTTCCAATAGTTAAGATGTACTAAAAAGGGCAATGGATATCCTGTTTAGCGACAAGGACTCAGTGAAGCTGAAGCAGCTGAAATAGGGCTCATAACCAAAGGAGTTTCGGCAGAGGAATAATCCTGCGCATTTCAGGGGTAAATGGCCAAGGCTTCCAGCCCTGTGGTCTCAGGCAGGTTGAACATCAGATTCATATTTTGCACTGCTTGCCCGGCCCCTCCCTTGACGAGGTTGTCCAGACAGCTAATAACTATAAGCCTGTCTGTCCTCGAATCGATAGTGGGATAAATAAGGCAAAAGTTAGTTCCCCAGACATGCTTGGTGTGGGGAGGTGTGGTCGTTATCTGAACGAACGGGGCATGCTTGTAGAATTCCCGGTATATCTGGCTTAGCTTTTTTTCAGCCTTGGCGCCTTTGAGCAATTTGTCATCTCTTAATCTGGCATAGCAGGTGCTCAGTATGCCTCTGGTCATGGGCACCAGGTGAGGCACGAAAGTTATCGAAGGAGAAAATGACGGACTGAGTGTTTTCAATTCCTGTTCTATCTCGGGCAAGTGGCGATGTCCTTCAAGGGAATAAGCACAGGTGTCCTCGTTGGCCTCGGAATAATGGGTGGTCAAGCTCAGGGTTCTGCCGGCGCCCGAGACACCTGATTTGCTATCCACCACTATATCGGGATAAATAAGCCCTTCTTTAACTATGGGTGCCAGGGCTAAGATAGCACTGGTGCTGTAGCAACCCGGGTTTGCTACCAGAGAGGCCGAGGCAATTTCATTTTGATGCAGCTCGGGTAAGCCAAAAACTGCTTCTCTCAGTAACTTGGGCGATGGATGAGTAAATCCATACCATTTGGGATATTCGCCAGCGTTTTTTAACCTGAAATCAGCACTGGCATCGATAACCTTGATTCCTTGTTTCAGCAAAGATGGTACTACGTCTACACTGCTCTTATGAGGCATTGCAGAGAAGGCAATGTCGACTTCGCTATCAAGCTCGGCTTTTATTATATAGTTAGTTCCCGCGAAGTTGGGGAAAACATCGCCTAATTTTTGCCCGGCTGTGCTTCTCCCGGTGACAGTGACGAGCTTCACTTGGGGATGTTGGCAAAGTAAGCGAGCCAGTTCGGCACCAATGTACCCGGTGACATTTATTATACCTGCTTTTATTTTTGGCATAGTATGTTCTAAGAATTATACTACACTTTGTGCAATTGAAGGATATTCAGGGCGGCCAAGTGACTAACTCTTGAGCCAGTTGTTATGCCGCCTTATTGCGCTAAATTGACTTTGGCCAGAACTAAAGATAGAATCAGCCTTGGCAGTGAGGGAGTGGTTGAGGTTTCTAAATAACCTGTTAATACACTTAAGTAACCGTATCGTGTATAAAGATTTATCTGGTAAGGAGGGGAAATGGCTAAAGAAGCTAAAACAATCCAGTGTCACCAGTGCAAAAACAACGAGTGTTTGCAGCGGTATCCCCAGGGAATCCCTGAGTATTGTCAAGCACAAGGATTCCTGGACCTAATCGAAAAAAGTAAGCGGCAATATCTTGAACCCGACGCCGATAAGTTCCATTTAGCTGCAGCCAAAGTGCTCAAAAGAGGAGGCTATGATTGGTCTCGAGTCCAACAGTGCATCGAGTTCGCCAGGGAACTGGGTGCCAAAAAGGTGGGATTAGCTGTGTGTGTGGGCTTAATCCGTGAGGGCAGAGAATTTGCCCGCTTTCTAGATAGAGCCGGTTTCCAGGTTATCTCTGTAGCCTGTATGGTAGGTGGTTTGAAACCTCAGGAAACGGGAATACCTGATGAATGGGTAAACCAACTAGGCATAAGCTGTAATCCCATAGTCCAAGCGGAGATTATGAACCGAGAAGGTACGGAACTGAACTTCATATATGGTCTATGCGTTGGACATGACACTATCTTCATCAGGCGTTCCAAGGCTCCTGTCACTTACGTTGTGGCTAAAGACATGGTCACCGGCAATAATCCAGGCGCTGTTCTCCTATCTCCATACCATCGCATGAAGTTTGCGGCAGCTTATGGGAGGGGTAAAGCCGCTGAAGGGGGATAGGAGTAACACATTCCGGTTGCTCTTGTAGAACAATCGCTGATGGTAATACAGCAAAGTGCCTCGGGAATTCCTCGGAAGCTCATGACGACTGCCTCGACTATGGGTGAAGAGGATGTGTTTGGGCTTGATGAGGCAAATGTAACATTTCGTCATTTTGTTACTCCAAAGGGAAGAATCACACTGTAAAAAGTAACTAGCGTACAGGGGAACTACACACAATTTACAAAGAGACTTTCTTTAGTGTATAGTATAAATGGTTCCAGTTTAGGTTGTTACAAGCTTCTTAGAATAGCCTCTGGTTTATCTTAAGTGTTGGGTAGCCTGAACTCTAACTAAAATATCGAAGATATGAGGCTATCCAAGGACTTTCAAGGACAGGTCAATCCAGTGTCGCGATTGCGGGACTACCTTCACGTTCAGCGCTGATGAACAGGAACTTTCCCAAGGAGATTTAATGAGTTTCGAAACCTTTAATTTTGATCCGAGCATCATGGCTGGTGTGCGAGCGATTGGCTATGCTACACCCACACCTATACAGCTTCAAGCGATCCCTCCAATAATGCAGGGACGTGATGTCATTGGTCTGGCCCAGACCGGAACCGGCAAAACCGCTGCTTTCGCACTGCCAATCTTACAGCGCCTGCTGCATGGTCAGAGGGGGCAGGTCGGTGCTGCCATAATCTCTCCCACGCGTGAATTGACTGAGCAAACATACGAGACTATCAGCGAATTGGGGCAGAAAACCAGGCTGCGGAGTATCGCCATTTATGGTGGGGTGAGCATAAATCAACAAATCCAGAGACTAAGAAATGGGATCGAAATAGCAGTTGCCTGTCCAGGTCGCCTGCTCGATCATCTCCTGAAGGGCACAATCGATTTATCACATCTGGAAGTCCTTGTAATCGACGAGGCGGACCGAATGTTAGACATGGGTTTTCTACCAGATATCCAGAGTATTCTGAGGTGTCTGCTAAGGCAACGACAGACACTCCTTTTCTCGGCTACCATGCCTGACGATATCCGTCATCTGGCACAAGATATCCTACATGATCCGGTCACAGTGCAAATCGGCCGCATAATGCCGGCAACCACTGTGTCACACGCATTATACCCGGTTAAGCAACACCTCAAAACTGCACTATTGATAGAACTCTTACGCCGTACCGAAACAAAATCAGTACTTGTCTTTACACGTACCAAGTATCGCACCGAGCGCGTTGCACAGCAGCTTAAAAGAGCGGGCTTCAAGGCTACCTCACTGCAAGGCGATCTGTCTCAACCCAGGCGTCAGGCAGCGCTTGATGGGTTCCGTACCGGCGCGTTTAAGATTCTGGTGGCTACCGACATTGCCGCCCGTGGTATCGATGTTTCGCGTATTTCCCACGTCATCAACTATGACATGCCTGAGAGTATAGATGCCTACACCAATCGCATCGGCCGCACAGGACGGGTCAATAGAAACGGTGATGCGCTAACATTCGTGACGAGTGTAGACGCGTCCATGGTAGATGATCTTGAGCATATTCTTAACGTGAAACTGGAGCGCCGTACGCTACAAGGCTTTAATTATAACGTGTCTGCGCCAGACAGCGGATACGTCCGCTCTACGCAACAATTACGAAGACACACGGTACGAAATCAACGGACTAGTAACAATTAGCCATATCGCGTGGTCGCCGTAGAGGGTGGTTTTGAGAACCTTCTCATAGGTAATGGATAGCATAAGAAATTTCTGCATCATCGCTCACATCGACCACGGCAAATCAACCCTCGCTGACCGCATACTCGAGCTAACAGGAGTACTCCACACTACTGCTAATGCACAGGTACTCGATAGTATGGATCTGGAGCGTGAACGCGGTATCACCATCAAGGCAAAGTCCGTGAGGATGCCATATCAGTCAGAAAGTGGCGAGAGGTATACACTCAACCTTATTGACACGCCCGGACATGTAGACTTCAGCTATGAAGTATCGAGGAGTCTGAAGGCTTGCGAAGGCGCCATTCTGCTGGTTGATGCTTCGCAAGGAGTGGAAGCGCAGACCATCGCAAATGCCTATCTGGCAATTGATGCCGGACTCGAGATTATCCCGGTCATCAATAAGATTGACCTTCCCATGGCCATGATTGACGAGTGTCGTCTGCAGATGGAAGATATGTTAGGTTTGCCGACTAATAGCGCTTTACTCATTTCTGCTAAGGATGGGACTGGTGTTCCCGATTTGCTCGAGGCGATCGTTTCTAGGATTCCACCACCCCGGGGAAGCTCGGATGAGCCTCTAAAGTGTCTTATTTTTGACTCCTATTACGACTCTTATCGCGGGGTGATACCACACATCCGGCTCTTTTCCGGTAGCTTGCACTGCGGCGATAGGATCATGATTAAGTCCACATCCAAGGTTTTCGAGGTTGACGAAGTGGGCTATTTCTTGCCGCAAATCACGCCTTACGATAGGTTAGTAGCAGGAGAGGTTGGCTACGTCGGCGCGACTATCAGAAAGGCTGGTGATATCCACGTTGGTGATACCATTATATCGCCAGACTACGTTGAAACCCCGGCTATACTTGGATTCAGGCGCTCCAAACCTATGGTTTTCTGCGGTATCTATCCCATCGATAGCAACGATTACGGTAAGCTTGCAACGGCACTGGAGAAGTTTCAGCTCAACGATTCCTCTATTGTATATGAAAAGGAGAGTTCTGCGGCGCTGGGCCATGGTTACCGTCTTGGATTTCTGGGCATGCTGCACATGGAAATCACTCTCGAGAGATTGAAGAGAGAATACGAGCAGGAGCTTATATCCACTATGCCCTCAGTTGTCTACAAAGTAGTCACTACCTGCGGAGAAGCTCTGATGATAGACAACCCATCCAAGTTTCCCCCCACTCATTATATCGACCACATCGAAGAGCCAATAATCAGGGCACGAATCATCGTCCCAAATGACTTCGTGGGGGCTTGCATGGAGTTGTCCGAATCTAAACGTGGTACCATGGTGAGCATGGAAAATCCGGACACCAGGCGGGCGCTCCTAACCTATGATTTCCCTCTCGCTGAACTGACCACTGGCTACTACGATAAACTCAAGAGCGTCAGCCGGGGATATGCCAGCATGGACTACGATCTTGCTGGCTATCGTAGCGGCGACCTCGTCAAGGTGGATATACTCGTCAAGGGGAATCAAGTTGACGCTCTGTCTTTTGTTTCTGTACGCGATAGCGCCGTTCGTAGAGGCCGAGCACTGATACATAAACTGAGGAAGCTTATTCCCAGACACCTGTTTGAGATAACTTTACAGGCTGCTATCGGGGGCAAGATAATAGCGAGAGAAGACATTGCTCCGGTAAGAAAGGATGTCTTGTCAAAATGCTATGGCGGTGATATCACACGCAAGAGAAAACTCCTTGAAAAGCAGAAGGAAGGCAAGAAACGAATGAAGATGGTGGGTTCGGTGGAGGTGCCACAGGAGGCATTCATGCTGCTATTGAAGATGGAGGAGTGAGTGTGAGGGGGCTTTATGTCCATGTCCCTTTCTGCGTCAAGAAGTGCAGTTATTGCGATTTTTATTCCCTGTCGGCACGATTAGGTTCCCTCGAGTCTTATGTACAAGCAGTCGTGCATGAATCCTGTAGATATGCCGGTCTATCCTTCCAGACTCTGTATCTGGGAGGAGGCACACCGAGCTTGCTCGGGGCTAGAAACCTCAGAAACCTCGTCGGCGGTATCAGAAAGTCGCTGGATCTTTCTAAGCTTGTTGAGTCCACAATCGAAGTAAACCCCGAATCTGCCACCAGTGAACTGCTTGAAGCTGCGAAAGAGGCAGGGATTAATCGTGTCTCTATTGGCGTTCAATCACTTTCTGACCATGAACTCCAGAGCGTTGGCAGAATCCACAACGCAGTCCAGGCTATTGAAGCCATAAAGATAGCCAGGAGGCTTGGCTTCAAGTCCGTCTCTGTCGACATAATTATCGGGCTTCCCGGACAGTCGTGGTCAACACTACGCAAAGCGCTGGAAACCCTGGTCGGCGCTGGCGTCGAACACATTTCACTGTACTGCCTATCTCTTGAAGAGGGCACACCCCTGGAGAAGAGTCCGCCAGAGGATCTGCCACTCGACGACACGCAGGCTCAACTCTTTGAGCAGGCGAGGGCATTCCTTCTCGGGTGCGAGTTTGCCCACTATGAGATATCAAACTTCGCCCTCAGAGGGTATGAATGCCTGCATAATCTCAACTACTGGCGAGGAGGCGAGTATGTCGGACTGGGGCCTGCAGCAGCCTCTCACCTTTACGGTAGACGATTCAGGAACCGTGCTGACCTGGATGCTTACATTGAGAGACCGGACGGCATAATCGAAGATGTCGAAGAACTGAATGCGAGAGACAAAGCATCTGAGGAAGCAATGCTGCGTCTTCGTCTGCTGGTGGAAGGATTGGATGTAAGCGAGCTTGCAGCAAGATTTGGGCAGGATAACATTGAACCCCTTACTAGTCGACTCGACCGCATGACTCATGATAGGCTGCTCGTTTTCGATGGCTTGCGGTATCGGCTGACGCCTTCCAGGATACTGACATCAAATCCAATATTTGCCGAAGTCCTCTGTTTCTGAGGTCTTCGATTCGCGGTACAGGCTCTCAACATCTCCGCTTCATGTAAATCGTCAAGGAAAATGGGACACATTAAAGACACAACGTAATGGACACTCTAGGGCTTGCTCGTGGCCTCCTATGAACCTCATAATGGTCTATCTAACAGCGGATAAAGGGCCCACCATTGAACCTAGCTTTATCTGAGTTCGCGCCCTAGCTTCTTTTGGATAAATCACTCTCGAATACTGGTAACAATCGTCCAGAATGTGCAATCAAGGCTATTTCTAAGGAAAGAGTTTCGCAGTAAGGTTTGCCTCGTGTTGCCTGAGCCACTTCTTATACTCTCGCCATCTGTGACAGTGTTGAGCTACCAGTTCCCAGAATCTCTTTGAATGATTCATCTCTTTCAGATGGGCAAGTTCATGGATAACAA
>JBGPRV010000054.1:0-8082 GCA_041489785.1 Dehalococcoidia bacterium
CGCCCTGAAGTATCTGGGCACAGATGGTCACGAGATAAATTGGGATTTCATCCGCCTGGCTTTGATGTCCCCTGCCGATACCACCATCATCCCTATGCAAGACATTTTGGGATTGGGCAGCGAAGCCAGGATGAATCTTCCAGGCAGAGCAGAGGGGAACTGGTGTTGGCGTTTTGTGCCTGATATGCTGACCGGAGAAATCAAAGCCAGGCTAAAGAAATTAACTGCGCTCTCTGGACGGTAATTACAGCGTGATGGTCTTGTACCGGAAGGTTTATTAGATTGAAAATACCAGCCTACAGCTAAGAAAGTAAGCTCGCTTAACCATAATAATCAGTGGTAATGTGCCTTTAACGAATCCAGTATTATGTCAAGTAGAACCATTGATTATTACACTTGTTGATAGTATACTGTCATTATTCACAGAGGGGGAGGTATTCCATGAAATTATCTTGTCTTCAAGAAAACTTAAATAGGGGGCTAAGCATTGTAGGGAGAGCTGTAGCCACGAGGTCCACTTTACCTATCACCCAAAATATCCTTTTATCTGCTGAACAATCGCGTCTCAAACTAGCAGCCACCAATCTAGAAATGGCTATCACGTGCTGGGTTGGTGCTAAAGTGAAACAGAAGGGAGACATAACTGTGCCTGCTCGCTTGCTTAGCGACTTTGTTAATTCCTTACCCAACGACCTAATTGAAGTCAATCTTCCCGCTAACAGTCGCATCCTGGAGCTTAAGAGCGGCCATTTTCAAGCTCATATTCATGGCATTGATGCCGCGGATTTCCCACCTATCCCTCAAATAAACGATGGCATAACTACTACCATTGAAGCAGCTAGCCTCAGGGAAGGAATTGCGCAGGTCGCCTTTGCTGCTGCCACTGAAGAATCCCGCCCGGTATTAACTGGAATTAACACTGAATTCGATGGCGAGCAGCTCAACCTGGCGGCTGCCGATGGCTTCAGGCTAGCTGTCCATAAGACAACTCTTAGCTCACCAGTCAAGGAAAAGACTACGGTTATCATTCCAGCGAGAACCCTTAATGAACTGAATCGCCTTCTTGGTGAGCAAGAAGAACCCGTAGAAATCACCGTAAACGAAAAAAAGAGCCAGGTTCTCTTCCGCCTCAAGGATGCTGAACTGGTTTCTCAGCTTATTCAAGGTTCATTCCCAAATTATTCCCAGGTTATTCCTCAAAGCTATACCACGCGAGCTGTAGTGGACATTAATGAGTTCCTGCGGGTTACTAAAATGTCCTCCATATTTGCTCGCGATGCCAGTGGTATAGTTCGCCTGGTCATTACCCCGGGTACTGAACTTGCTCCAGGAAAGATAACTGTTTCAGCTCAGGCTGAAGAGGTTGGCGACAATGTTGGTGAAGTGGACGCTCTCACTGACGGAGAAGAGGCGAAAATCGCTTTTAATGTAAGATATCTTTCCGATGTTTTATCTGTCCTTTCCCAAGCCCAGGTCGCTCTAGAACTCACCACCCCCTCGAGCCCGGGAACTATTCGCCCTATAGGCGTGGACAATTATGTTCATGTAGTCATGCCTATGTTCGTCCAGTGGTAATAAATTTTAGCTTCGAGTAAATTGAAATAGGTGTCTGGTGCAAAGCAGACGCCTATTCGTTTCTGGTGGACTAGGCTTCGCTTAACTCGTGCCCGAGTTCATATCGCCGAGCTTCGCAATACTTCCGACAGGCTTCCAGTTGAGTTTGCAGGCTTGTTCCGTCTTGTTCTTGACCTTCAGTGCTAACTCTACAATAAATAGCCGCTTTCATCTATTAACACCCTCTACCTTATTTATTCCAGTTCAACTTATTCACCATTATTGGCTTACTTCCTCATTAGCTAAGCCATAAGGAGGAAGACCCGGCTTCACTTTTATATCTCCATTCAGGTAATTCTTCTTTTCTTAGTACCAACTCTTCCTTTTCCTGCCTTGAAACAAATTTCCTTTCCTCGAACATATTTAGTAAAATTCGCTGATTATTTATTAATCCTTGCAGGTCTTCCTTTGAAACTTCTCTACTTACAATATTTAGACATTCTCCAACTTCGTTGAAGAATGATCTCACTAATTCTAAA
Source organism: Dehalococcoidia bacterium (assembly GCA_041489785.1). GTDB lineage: Bacteria > Chloroflexota > Dehalococcoidia > GIF9 > AB-539-J10 > RBG-13-51-36. Next base: position 2,094 of record JBGPRV010000054.1, read on the forward strand.
TCTACACTTTCTATACTGCTGATAATACTCATCAGTTTCCGGATAAACCTATGTTCCCTATTGATCAACCGTCGTAAACCAATATGAGTACCAATGAGTTGGTTCTCATTTGCAAAATCCGCAAGACTCATAAAATAATTTACTATGGCAAAACTATCTTCACCTGCCGGTTCCCTATCCCTAATATACTCATAATAACTTCTTCTATTACTAGGTGAAGTGGTAATCCTCCAATAATAAGTACCTCCTAGGAACTCTATTAAGAACTCGAATGCTCCTTTCGGTGCCACCTGTGACCCTGCCAGTAATAAATTGCTGTTTCCGCATTCTTTCCCAATTGCTTCCGCCTCCTCTAAAATAACAGCCTCTTCAATGTCTAAGGTCAAAGGTACTAATATCCACGATCCTATTGACTCCAAGAAATCATACAGAGTTGAATACCCTACCTTACCATCTTTAACAACACGAAACATGAAATTCTTCATTATCCTTTGCCTCATCTCGGTTGTCATATATAAGGGTTCTCTGACCGTACCACTTGTACTCACATATCCCTCGATAATTTGGTGCGTTATCTTACAAATTTCCCCTTTTTCTAAGTTCCTCCATTTCTTCTCAAATAGTTCCCCTAATAGCTCACTAATCCCAGATTGAATTACCGTATCAATAATGTTTTTACTTCTAGACAAAACAAACGAGTCTCTTGAGACTCTTAACTCTAATTCGTCTGATTGTTCGACATTCAGTTCTCCGTACCAGCCTTCGCTATACCAAGCACGCCTTCCTATATTTTTCGCTACTAAAATTCCTTTCTGTGACACATTAATACCGAAATTTCCAAAAGTTGACTTAAAGTCTCTCCATGCCCAATGTACGGGGACTAATGACCCGTCTGACGTTTTCCTTAGTATAGTTCCTATTTTACCCTTGATCCCTCCAGATTTGACAGGATCTATCAGAGTTTCCACTAGTTCATAATCGCTTATCTTATCTAATTTAAAGGGTTCCATTACTTCAGTAAGCTTGAAATCATAGCCTGTATCTAACACTTCAGTCTCGCGCGCATCAGAGCCAACTACCTTTATTGGAATTTCTACATGCCTAACATAGTGTCTGACTATTTCAACCAATTTCATATCAGTTAGCTCTTCTGCAACCACCGGTTTCAAATTCAACTCAACCCTTGTTCCGGCATCATGCCTCGAACTTGGCCTCACAACCACATTTTCTCCAATATCACTAATTTCTAGCCTGAGAGCCTTTCCACCATCCATATATGACTCAATCACGAACGAATCTGCAATCATAAAGCAAGCCAATATCCCAATACCAAACTCACTAATTGCATTCATTTTGACTTCCGGATATTGATATTCAAAATCAGTTGACCTGTAGTAGCTTCGCCCAACTTTTAAAAGATAGTTTTCTATAATAAATTCATCCATGCCCATGCCATTGTCCTCGACCCACAGTAGTTTTTTATCTTTTGAGATTCCTATTCTTATTAAAGGTTGCCAATTCGCCTTTATCTTTGCCTTCAGTCTACAAGTATCAATTGAATTTTGAAGAAGCTCTCGGCAAGAATCATATTTCGATCTGTAGAGTCTCTCACCCATTAGCATCTTCGATATGGCAGCTGTATCAAAATCAAACCTAAAATTTCGATATAAATATCCCACTTCCTCTATTTTGGGTTCCATTACACCATCAAGCTCAATGAAGTACTTGTCTCTCAAATCTAATGGAAGATTGATTACCACTTTTTGTACCAAATCTAGCGTATCTTTGATCTTATCTGCCGTCAGCAGTATCGACCTATGAATAGTTGGATCATCACAGACTGCTTGAATTTTGATTTTCTTCCCATCTGCCCCAATTGCTAATGTATTCCTGTGTCTCTCCCACTCATTTTTGCTTACTGGCTTCCTGGGACTTACGAATTTTAGAAGTAATTCTGGAGTCCTTACTCTGGTTATGTCTAAATCATCAGCAAGCCTAAGGCACCCAGATAAGAATGATAAACAAACCGGATCTTTTCCAGATACCACGTAATATCTACTATCGAACTTTTCCCCGTCCAATAAGTCTTCTTCTCGATGTCCTCTGGCTAATATAGCCACGGCCCTCGCTACCACATAATCTTCGATTCCCAGTTCTTTATAATTATCAATAATATAGGTCTCACTTCTTCTATGATGCATAAGTCTTATGTAGTCTCTTAGTAATTCCTCTTCACTCTTATCTTTATCCTTTACTGCTTCCTGTTTTTTGTATAACTGAAAATCGCCGGTTCTAGCTATCTCTTCAGCCTCACTTTTTCCTAATGCCATTCCTACATCGTGTAGATAACAAGCCAGCAACAATATTTGAATCTCGTATCTGTTAAGACTATTGATTACCTTTTTTGGAATTATCCAGTCTAGATTCAGTACTACCTGGTCGCAGTGTGAAATGTCATGATTTGTATAGTCAGTAAAGAACGTGCTTATTCGTCCCAGAATAGGGCTCACTTTTTCTCTTATCCTCATAATATTTTCGATTGTACTCTGAGCATCTTTCTTGCGGAGCTCTTTAATCAGCAACGAATCTAATATGTTCATTATGATATTCCTTTACTTCGCTTATAGTTTCTTTATCTCAAAATTATGTTTGCTTTTTATACGTAATCTCATAAAGTTATTGACTTTATGTAAGCTTAATACCAATACCAGCTACTTGTCAATTAGATTTCATATATGGCTTTTCCGACGTCCTGTTAGTAGGGTAGGATGCCGGTGGCCCGCCACTGTTGTTGCTTTTTGGGAATCCTGCCCCGACTCAATTAGGCATAAGTGTTTCTTCACATCTGAAAATGGTAGGCGTGGACAACTATATTCACGTAGTCATGCCGATGTTCGTGCAGTGGTAACCTGTTTGGTGTTTGATCAGGAACTTTGAAGAGCTGAAAGACTAATAAATTGCAAGAGCGATTAAGCTAAGGCAAGCCCACAAACACTATCACCAACCCTACTACTATCATTGCCACACCCAAAGCTAATAAACCAATTAATAGCTTCTTATTCATATAATTCTTTCCAAGCAGGTAGCTTGTATAATACTCTAATGTCAAACAAAAGGAAAGGCTTGGTGCTATACTCAATAGCTAAACATCACGCATACAGCATGGTGAATGCTATTTCGCAATAGGGAGGGTGAATGAAAAACGACTTCCCTTTCCCAGCTTGCTCTGGACTGTGATTTTTCCGCCATGGGCTTCCACCAGCCGCTTGGCAATAGTAAGACCCAGACCACTACCTCCGGTGACTCTGGCACGAGATTTATCCACTCTATAGAAGCGCTCGAAAATGTGAGGCAAATCCTCAGCAGGAATGCCTTCGCCAGTATCCGATACGCTAACCTCTACCCAGTCACCTTGTGTTATAGCAGCCACATTAATAGTGCCTCCCTTATGAGTATAGGCCACCGCATTTTCCAGAAGGTTATGCAGCACCTGGTTGACCCGTTGCCAGTCAATGTTAACCAGGGGCAGATTATCAGGCAGGTCGAGGGACAGCGATATCTCCTTTGCTGCCAGTTGGGGCTGCCAGGGAGTTACTGCCTGCTTAACTAACTTGGCGATGTCTTCCTCTTGATAAACCAGCTTCAGTTCGCCGGCTTCAGCGAGACTTAGCTCCTGGAGCTCATTAACCAGCCGTGAAAGCAGAGCTGCCTCCTCATTGAGGGAGCGGATAGTAGCGGCATCTGGCTTTATCACCCGATCGCGAATTGCCTCCAGATAGCCTTGAATGTTAGAAAGAGGAGTTCTTAGCTCGTGGGCAACATCAGCAACCATATTCCGTCGTAATTGCTCGGCGTGCTCCAGGTCAGCTGCCATGGAGTTAAAGGCTTGAGCCAATGCTGCAACTTCACCTTCGCCCTGTAATTGAACCCTCTGGGACAAGTCTCCCCGTCCCAATCGTCTGGCAGTTTTGGCAAGGGCACCGATGGGTGACGTTATTCTCCGCGACAGGACGAAAGTCAATAGCAAAGCAATGGCAATTGCCAGCGAGCCTCCCAGTAGAAGAGAGCGATTGATTGACGTGGAGAGTCTTAGAAATGGAGCAACGTATGGTTCTGCCGCTGGGTCAGAGCTGATGTAGAGTTTTCCCAGAAATTGTCCGCTCAAGGTCATATTGAGAGAACTTTCTTGTGAGTCAGTGTAGTTCATCCCTAGAAGTGCTCCTTTTGAATCACCTATGACTGTCCCGTTGGTAGCGACCAATATGATGTGTGTCCCGGAGACACCCAATGCTGCAACTACGGACTGGACGTCCTCCCAGCTTCCTTTGTCCCAATAGTGGAGATACAGCTTGGATTGTATTTGATCGGAACGATATTGCGCACTTATTGTCTTATAATATTCCATTTCGACAGCGATGCGCTGACTGACGAAGAAATATATGGTGCCGACGGTCACCAATATTATCACTGCGAAAGCTATCGAGAGGCGAAACCACAACCGATGTATCACTGTTCCCCTCCGATAAACTTGTAGCCGACTCCATATACCGTCTTTATATATCTGGGGTGGCTGGGGTCTGGTTCCAGCTTTCGGCGCAGGTTGAGGATGTGAACATCAATGGTGCGGTCGAAACCTTCAAAATCGTAGCCTAAAGCTTCTTCAATAAGGCTTGCCCGGCTGAAGACTCTGCCCGGTTCCTTGGCGAGAACTCCCAGTAATTTAAATTCAACACTGGTCAAATTCAGTGGCCTGCCGGCAAACCACGCCTCGTGTGTCGTAAAATTCATACTAAGTTCAGCACTCTTAATCTCCTCAGGACCACGCTCTCCGGGAAGACGTCTTAGCACTGCCCGCACTCGAGCCGCTAGTTCCTTAGGACTAAAAGGCTTGGTCACATAGTCATCGGCACCTAGGTCCAGGCCCGTTAGCTTGTCCTGGTCAGTAGTCCTGGCAGTAAGCATAATAATTGGTACATCGGATTCATGTCTCAGGGTACGACAGACCTCAAGTCCATCGATGTCTGGCAGCATAAGGTCAAGAACAATCAGGTCGGGGTGGCTTTCACGAGCCAGATGCAGAGCTTCAACACCATCATAAGCAGTTAGAACTTGATAGCCGTCCCGGTCTAAGTAGAGCCTGACCAACTCCACAGTCTTTACGTCGTCATCAACTACCAAAACCTTTTTGCCTGCCATCCCTAGCCTCCTGGTGATTCTTCAAGCCTCTAATGTTATATCAGAAATGTTAAGAAATTAATATGAAGGACTTCTTTCACAATGTGTTGCCACATCAGCGTTTTTAGATTGACATGATTGTATAGGCGGGCTATAATCCTTTCTGGAACGGGATATAAGACAAGAGAATGGAATCATCCCCAGATCCCGACTATAAAGAGCGACAGATTGCTACTTTCGTTCAATGGTGGTGGGGTTTGCTTTGGTGGAGGTTTGTGATTGAGGCGTGTGTGCCTCACGTCCCAACGGACGTGGGGTTTTTGTTTATCTGTAACATGAGGGAGGATCTTCCTCGAGGTTGGCGCTGGAAGCATTGTAATCAGCCTACGGGGGTAAGATAGAGAATTTATGGATAAAGGGAAACCCGAAATGACGAATAGAATTATGAAAGACGAGAAGAGAAATTCGAAAATAAAGCGATTACGGAAGCTGCGAACGTCGATCGCCGAAAAGGGACTAGATGCTCTCCTGCTTTCTCAGCCGGAGAACCTCCGCTACCTCTCGGGATTTACCGGCTCCGGATGGCTACTCATTTCAGGACGGAATGCTATTTTAGCTACTGACTTTCTCTATGTGGAACAAGCTAAGGGAGAGTCACCAGATTTTGAAATTATCCGAATTAAAGGAGAGTTACATGACTGGCTTCCTGGTTTGGTCTCTGATTTGGGGTGGCACAAATTAGGCTTCGAGGCAAATCTTATTTCTTATGATGGTTATCACAAGCTCGGCGAGGCAATAAAGACCAAGCAAGTTA
>JBGPRV010000055.1:0-8033 GCA_041489785.1 Dehalococcoidia bacterium
ATGACGTAATCGTTGCCTTTCAGAGTAGCCTCAGTTTGCATATTGGCTGGATCAGAACCACCACTAGCCTCAGTCAGAGCAAAAGCACTCACCTTGTCACCTTTACAGAGGGCAGGCAGATACTTTTTCTTCTGCTGGTCATTGCCAAATGTCTCTATGGCGTACATTAACAGATTGCCCGTCTGATGGAAGAAGCCCATCGGTGGATAGACGCGCGAGATTTCCTCGATGAGAATCATCCGAGCCAGATGACCCATAGCCGTGCCACCATACTCTTTGGAGTTTATTACCCCAACGAGACCCAACTGCCCTGCCCTTTTCACCTGTTCCCAGAAAAATTCGCCTTTATTGTCCAGTTCCAAAGCACGAGGCGCCAGTTCACTGTTAGCAAATTCCTTCACCATATCCCTCAGCATCTCATGCTCTCGACTCAAGTTAAAATCCATCTTTCACCTCCGTTAGCTTGTTTTGCAGACGATTTTCCGACAGGCATTCACAGTTCTCCGCTTCCAGCACCAACAACATTCCCACTGCCAATTACCCTTTTCACTTCTCCCAAGCACCTTCACCAATAAGGGGCACGAAGTAGCAACCACCTAAGCTCTCTATCCTGTTACCCTTTCTGAGCTTGGTAACCTTGAGCAAGTCTTGCTGCCATTGAGAGCCCACAGGGATTACCAATCGCCCCTCCCAGGTTAGTTGCTCCAAAAGAACTTGAGGCACACTGGGAGCACCAGCAGAAACTATAATAGCATCGTAAGGGGCTCCCTCTGGCCAACCCAGAGTTTTGCCAGCTACGTGAATCTCGATATTGGAATAACCAAGCTTATCCAGAACTTGCTTAGCCGATTCCGCCAATTCAGGTATACACTCCACGGTAACCACCTTTTGAGCTAACTCAGCTAATATCGCTGCTTCGTAGCCGCTCCCAGTACCCAGCTCCAGCACCTTTCCATTCTCCCTGAGCTCCAAAGCTTGCACCATCAGAGCCACAATGAAGGGTTGAGAGATAGTTTGCCCGAAGCCAATGCCCAAGGGCCTATCGTCATAAGCAGCATGATATTGCTCTGGTAATACAAAGGCTTCACGCGGAACATGCTTCATAGCTTCAACTATACGCTTGTCGGCGATTTCGTGGTCAAGATATTTAAGTAAATTTTCTCTAGCCCACTCTAAATCCGCCACAGTTCACCAGCCGAAGATGTCAACCAAGAACGAAAGACAGGATTATGAGGACCACAATTATGGAGCCGGCAATGATGCCGATGCGTTTTACGTCAGGCAGAACATATTGATAGCGGCTGGTTAAATCTTGAGCTTTGGGGGCTTGAGCTTTCGGAGATACTCGGGCCGGTGATTGCAACTTAGTAGGCATTGACATTGGTTGTTGTGTTGGTTGTTGTGGCTGTCTCTGCTCTACCGCCTTCGCCATTCTAGCCCGCTGTTTGGCTTTAGCACGTCGTGATTTTTTCGCCATTATCCTCTCCTTAGTGCAGCTTGCTTATAAATTCTTGTGCTGGAAATATATGCGTGACCTAAAAGTTGCTGGAGTTGACGGAGCTCAATGCCACTCTGTAATTTACGTCTGGCAAAGCTATGACGCAAGGTCTGCGGCGTGACCTTGCCACCCAGACCTGCCTTGGAGGCATAACCCTTAATAATCTGCCAGAACCCCTGTCGAGTCAGCCTCTTACCACGTCGGTTAAGAAATAGGGCTTCCTCTCTCTCATCATATAATAAATCCAGCCTATCACTTCTGAGGAAATTTCCTAAAATCAGGCTTAAGCGATGGTCAAAAGGAACTTGTCTTTTAGAATCAATATGCACACAATTTCGCTCCAAATCAATATTTTTAACATTTAAGGACACCAATTCGCTTATGCGTACACCAGTGGCATATAGTAATTCCAGCATCACCGCATCTCTTTTAGCTTCCGGAGAGGATAGCTTGGCTGGCTCGGCAAGTAACTTTTGGTACTCAGACGGAGATAAGAACCTGAGTGCATGCTTGCTAACTTGAGGAGAGGGCAAATTTTGTGTTGGATTCTCCCTCATCCTCCCCGAATCAACCATAAATTTGAAGAATGATTTGGCTGATGCAACTTTGCGAGCGGTTGTTGCCACAGCGTATCTCTTCTCCCTGAGCTTGAGCAAATAGCTCTTTAAAAGCCCATCGTAGGACGTGATTATGCCCTTTGCTTGCTCTGCGGTAATAAAGGCTGCCATTTGAGTCAAATCATTGTGGTAAGCAGCCACAGTATTCTGGGAATAGCCTTTGTCCTTGGTCAAATACTGAAGGAAGGCTTCGATATCTAGCTTCATCGGAGTCATTTTAACATAATCCGAGTCATTTTGCCTCTATACCAGCCGCTTGCTACAATAAATCTGCCGTGAAATCAGAGCAATTAAGAGTTTTGCCAGCAAAGCCCGGAGTTTATCTGTTTAAGGACAAAGAGGGTAAGGTTATCTACGTTGGCAAGGCTGCCAACTTGAACAGTCGGGTAAGGAGTTATTTTGGCGCTCCTTCCAACCTGTCATCCAAGATTCAACGATTAGTGTCAAAAATACAGGATTTCGAATTCATAGTTACCAATTCCGAGCAAGAGGCGCTTATCCTGGAATGCAACATGATAAAGAAATATACCCCCCGGTACAATGTGCGCCTTAAAGATAACAAGACTTTCCCTTACCTCAAGATAGACATTAACGAAGATTGGCCGGGTGTCTACATCACCCGCCGGGTTCAGAAAGATGGAGCTAGATACTTTGGACCTTTTGCCAGTGCTGGCTCGGTACGCAAAACTTTAAGGTTAATAAAGAAAATCTTTCCTTTTCGTAGCTGCAGCAAGCGCATCGAGGGTAAAGATAAGCGGCCCTGTCTCGATTATTATATCCACCGCTGTCTCGGACCATGCATTGGGGCAGTGGAAAAACAGGAATACCACGACGTAATAAACCGGGTCATCTTATTCTTACAGGGGAAGCAGGAACTTATTCTTCGTGAATTAAACACCAGGATGAAAGCCGCAGCGCAGCAGCTTCAGTTTGAGAGGGCAGCTTTGCTGCGCGACCAAATTAACGCCATAGGAAAAGTCATAGAGGGGCAGAGGATTGCTATAACATTACAAGGGGAAAAGGACGTCATTGGTCTGGCACAAAATGAAAAACAGGCTTATGTCGAGCTCTTTTCTATTCGCAATAATAAACTTATCAGCCAGGACCATTTTATTATGGAAGGCATCCGGGGCGAGCCTCCCGGGCAAATAATGACCAGCTTCGTGAAACAATACTATGCCTCGGCTTCATATATCCCACCGCTGATATTGCTTCAGCATCCCGTGGACGAGCCAGCAGTGCTTTCGGAATGGCTTGAACAGCAAAGAGGGAGCAGGGTGGAGCTTCAAGTGCCTCAAAGGGGAGCCAAAAAGAAGCTGGTGGACACAGTAGCGGAAAACGCTGCCCAAGGTTTAGAACTAGCCCAAGCTAAAGAGATGAAGGTAGAGACTATAAGCTCCGGCTTACAAGAGCTAAAAAACAGACTACACTTGCCTAAGATGCCCCGGAGAATAGAATGTTATGATGTCTCCAATATTCAGGGCGCTTTGGCTGTAGGCAGCATGGTTGTTCTGGAAAAAGGCTGGCCTAAACCAGCACATTATCGCCGCTTCCGCATCAAGACTGTGGCTGGCGCTGACGATTATGCCATGATTCAAGAGACATTGAGGCGCAGGTTTAAACGGAGCCTGACAGGCGAAGGTACCTGGACAATCATTCCCGACCTTGTCCTCATTGATGGCGGCAGGGGGCAACTTAACGCCGCTCTAGAGGTGAGGCAAGAATTAGGGCTAGACTCTATCCCCATGGTCAGCCTGGCTAAAGAAAATGAGGAAGTATTTATACCCGGCGACCCCCAGCCAGTTTATATAGCTAAAGACTCTCCGGCCCTTCATATCCTGCAAAGAGCCCGGGATGAAGCCCATCGCTTCGCCATAAGTTACCACCAGAAATTGCGCCACAAAGAAGTCATCGCTTCTGCTCTGGATAACGTCCCCGGCATCGGGCCAAAGCGAAAGAAGGCTCTGTTAAAAAAATTTGGCTCAATTGAAGCTATCAAGGAAGCTTCGTTAGAGGAGCTCAGCCAGACAAAAGGCATAACCTTGGCCCTGGCGAAGAAAGTTAAAGAGGAACTCGTTAAACAATGACAAAGCTCAAATGTCAAATCAAGCTCAAAACCCAAAGGATGAAAAGAAGTAGTTTTGGCATTTGAGCATTTGGATTTCATTTGTCATTTGGAATTTGTTTAGTATTTGGTGCTTGGAATTTAGGATTTGGAACAGAGCGACTGTAGGAAATTCCCCAATGTTATAGCATTCTTAACCGCAAATGCCTCAGCATCGTTATTAAAATAGATATAGCTAGCTTTAACGTTTTGCCCCAGCCGAGCAATTCTTTGTGCCCATTGGGAAAGCTCTTCGTCAGAGTAACAACTGGAATATAGACCCTCGCTGCCATGGAAACGGACATAGGCAAAATCACTGGTAGCGACAAGGGGGCAGCTAAAGCCCGGCATGTCAAAAACGCACAACCCAACATTGTGTCCTCGTAAAATATCGAACACAGCATCGTCAATCCAGGACTCGTGGCGAAATTCAACTACATGCTGATATTTTGGCGGCAATGAAGATAAAAAATTCTGTAATAGCTCATCGTTGCGCTTCATGCTAGGAGGCAGTTGGTACAGCAAGGGACCCAGTTTTTCTCCCAAAAAACTAGCCCGGGATAGAAAGTTCTCCACCGCGGAACCTAAATTCCTTAACCTTTTTATGTGCGTGATGAATCGGCTCACCTTAACAGCAAAAATGAAGTTATCGGGTGTAGATTCTCGCCAGGTGGTGAAGGCTTTCTCCGAAGGCAGATGATAAAAACTGTTATTGAGCTCTACAGTAGTAAATTGCCGGGCGTAAAATGGCAGCCATTTAGGCTTGGGCAATTCCTCGGGGTAATAAAGCCCGCGCCAGTGCTCATAATGCCAGCCACTGCAACCAACATAATACTTCGCTGACATATTGCCCCTCATTCCCAATTTTTGTGGTTAACTATACTATAATTATCATCCTAATCCAGTGTCCAGTCTCATATATGAGATTGCTTCGGGGCTTCGCTCCTCGCAATGACAAGAGAAAAGTGCCAAAAATGACAGCAGAAGCTACGCCTGACAATAACTCCGATTTCATCTGAGCAACTATTGACTTCAGCCCTAGATACGTCCACAATAAGCACCCGTGGAAATATTTTCGATATTCATATTCGCCATTCTGGGTCTGGCAGTAGGCAGCTTCCTTAATGTGTGCATTGACCGTCTGCCCCGGAACGAGTCCATTGTAAATCCGCCATCTCATTGCCCGGCTTGCCAGCACAAGCTAGTTGTTAAAGACCTCATCCCCGTATTTAGCTACCTCAGGCTTCGCGGCCGCTGTCGGTACTGTCAGGCTTCTATACCCCGAAGGTTATTCTGGGTGGAGCTTGCCACCGCCATCATATTCGCTCTCCTTTGCTGGCATTACGGCTTAAGTGTGGAGCTGGGAGTCATGATTTTCTACGCCTGTCTATTCATCATCATTTTTGTCATTGACCTGGAGCAGGGGCTCATCCTGAACAAGGTGGTTTATCCCGGTATGGTCGTGGCTTTGCTTCTGTCCTTATTGCCTCAGTCTTGGCTTACCCACACAATCTGGCTTACCCCAGTGATAAAACCCGGTATTGCCAGTGCTGCTCTGGGCGGAGGCATTGGCTTTGCTCTATTCCTTTTGATTGCCATAGTCTCCCGTGGCGGCATGGGTTGGGGAGATGTTAAGCTCGCTGCTTTGATTGGTCTGGCTACTGGCTTTCCCCTGGTTTTCGTTGCCATTATTATGGGAGCTATCCTCGGCGCCATAGTGGCCGTGGCCCTGATGATAACTAAAAAGAGAACACGCCGGGAGACAATTCCTTTCGGTCCCTTCCTGGCCCTGGCTGCTATGGTAACACTGCTCTGGGGAAGCAATATATTAAGCTGGTACCTGGGGCTGATGTGACTCAGGCAAGCTCACTTTCTTCTGAACAGGGCAAAGAAACGGTCTTGATATTCCGGGAATAGACCCCAGCGGTTTAACTCAACCACCAACTCCGGGGCTCGGGAAAGGTTGCGACTTGCTTGCTCGAAAAGTTCCTCAATGTAATCTCGGGCACCCTGAGGCACTCCACCGACATCTACGTCTAAAAAGCCCCGGCGATTAAATTCGGCCATATTAGTGCGAACCGACCTGTTCGTTATCTCATAGATGAACATGAGCAAGGATACATCCCATAGTTCCTCCACCCCCCTGATTATGGTGCTTAAGGGGTTATTCTGCTCCTCTATTTGAGAGCTGAGCTTTTCTATCACCTGCCTGATAGGCTCGGAGACAACATTCATCCCCTTGGGTTCGTTCTTATACCGGTAAAAAATGCCCGACTCATAAGGGCGCTCCTGAGCCATCATCGCTATGTATCTTCTCGCCTGCTCACTGAATCCTTCGACATTGACCAGGTAAGCAGGAGTGACAATTTTGGGCCTTTCCGCAATTACCTTCCCATCCCGGACCACGCTGAGATTCCCCACCAGTTCAGTGACGACATAATAATCAATAACAGAACTGCCAAAAGTGGCCAGGTTTTGCTGTGGTGCTCGGATTAATTCCGTGTGCTCCAGAGCATATTTAACTTTGTCATCCGTCTCCATAATAGACCCCAATTCAACCTGTTATTCTGAGCGCTTCACTCCTTATCATTTGTTAAATAAACATCTTGACCGTGTAAAAGTTACGCCTTACTTTATCCTTGCCGGCAATTATGCTGCCCGTTTCAGTGCTATGCCCAGGAACAAGGTATTCCACATCAAGCTGAGACAGCTCGTCAATGCTCTTCCGTAGCAAGGAAGTGCTGCCACCAGGGAAATCAGTCCTACCTATGCTGCCAGCAAAGACCACATCACCGTTGATCAATATTTTATCCGCTTCTAGATAAAGGGAAATAGAACCGGGAGAATGTCCCGGGGTAAGGAAAACCTTGACCGCGACTTTATTATTTTTAGCCCCCAGAGACAAATCGCCCTCCTTAAGATAAAAGAAGGGATTAACCTCCGGCGGCTTACCGCCAAATGCCTGAAAGAACCTCTTCCCCATCGTGCGATAAAATTCATCCTCCTCACGGGATAAAGTAAACAAAGCTCCGCTTTTTTTCACCACCAATTCAGTGGCTTCAATATGGTCAGGATGGCTATGAGTGCCAATCACCAGGCCAATATCTTCCATTTTGAAGCCATCCTTCTCCATAGCCTGAGTCAGTGAATCAAAACAGGGCTCCCCAAGCTCATTCCTGACATGGCCAGGGTCAATTAATACGTGCGGACGCTCCCCCCTTAAAACCGAGGGCCAGAGAATGGCATTGCAGTTATTGCCCCTGCCTTGCCATACATAACAATAAAAATACTCCGCCAACTTCACAGATTTATGATAAATCATCACTATAACCTCAAACTCGCTTTGTTGAACACCTCAATATTATAGGCTAAAATGCACTGCTAGTGCTAATAAACTGAAGACTTGTATGGGTGAGTTAAAGAGTTCCTGGGAAATTGCTCAAGAGAGAGCAAATAGATTGGGCAAGCTGTCAGCCGAGGAAAAGGAACAGCAAGAAAGACAAGGGTATCGCCAAATCGGTCAGTTGCTGGCACAAAAATGGCTAGACAGTTCCCGACAACTGGATATGGCTGCGGAGCTAAACAAGCATGAAGAGAAGGGGAGAGATATAATAAAGCAGGCCATAATCGAGCACCTCGTAGAGGCTATCGAGTTTACAACTACCCGGGGTATAAATAGCGTGAAAAGGGTAGACGAGGCGATAAGCAGCTTAAGGCCTGAATTGCAGCCAAAGGCAGAAGAAATAGGCCAGCTTGTTCAAGAATATGAAGAGGCAGAACAGAAGATAAGACAGGACCTAGAAAGCAACTACAG
>JBGPRV010000056.1:0-8020 GCA_041489785.1 Dehalococcoidia bacterium
CTTGCGACAAGCCATTGGGAAAGGACAAAGAATTGCGATGCCTTTGCGTGTATGGTAAAGTTAATATATCTTAATAAATAATAAGTATAAAGGTATGGGCAGTTGGCTCAGTGGTTAGAGCGTCGGTTTCACATACCGAAGATCACAGGTTCAAATCCTGTACTGCCCACCATAAAATGAGGAGGAAAGGAAATGGCATCTAATGGTAGTAGCAGAGGCGGGTTACTTACCGCTGGCGGAATCTTAAGCATAATAGGGGGGGCATTTGAGGTAATTGGTGGAGGGATAATGGTGGTTTTAATGAGCACCAGAATACTGCTCAGACTATCGCTTCTTCAATTCCTTCCACGCTTTGAAGGTGCCTGCGGCATGCATATTGTCCCAATCTGTTTGATTGTTATAGGAGGACTTCTTCTGGTGCTGGGTATACTAGCTATAGTAGGTGGCGTCTCGGCACTAAGAAGGAAAATGTTTGGCCTGTCCTTAGCCGGGGCTATCTGTGCCCTTCCATCACACATTTTGGGAATACTGGCAATTATTTTTGTCTCCCTGTCCAAGAAAGAATTTGAGGCAAAAGAATAGATGCCGAAGTGGCGGAATGGCAGACGCGCTACGTTCAGGGCGTAGTGTTCGTAAGGACGTGAGGGTTCAAATCCCTCCTTCGGCACCAGTAAATGCAGGAGGTTAATTTATGGCTAGGGGTAAGGGAATAAACGGAGAGACCTGTGAAGAACTTATTGAAGATGCAATTAAGCAGCTTGGAAGTCCTTGTGGTGCAGGTACGCTTTTCCAAGAGGTGAAAAGAAAGTGGCGAGGTAGTGACGATACCATTTGGCAACACTTGATGTCCCGTGTAGTTAACCTACCGCCTGCTTATTTTCATTGGCAAAACATTAAGGACAAGGACAGGTTTCTCCTCTTGAGGGAAGATGGGCGATACGAGCTGTATAACCCAAGTAAGCACGGAACTTATAGAAATGGGACAAAGTAGCCCGTTACTTAAGTTTATATACGCCTGTAGCTCAGCTGGATAGAGCACAGCCCTGCGGAGGCTGGGGTCGCGGGTTCAAATCCCGCCAGGCGTGCCATGGGCGGTTAGCTCAGTGGTGAGAGCGCCTGTCTTACACACAGGAGGTCAGAGGTTCAAGTCCTCTACCGCCCACCATAGGTAATCATATTACCAATCTGTAGTAAAAAAATATCAGGAGGGAAGGAATGTCTGCAAAAGAAAACAAAGAGTTGGTCCGCCAGACTATTAAGGAATGGAATGCGCTTAATGGAGACGTCGCCAAAATGCGTTCTTTATACGATAAGTATTATGCACCAGGTTTCATCTACCATGATGTCTCCGCAGGAGATATGAACCGGGAACAAACAATACGAGATATGGTTACGTACCTGTCTGCATTTCCGGATGTTAACTATACCATTGATGATATCCTGGCTGAAGGAGACAAAACGGTAATCAGATGTACAATACGAGCCACTCACAAGGGAACGTTTATGGGAATCCCTGCCACCGGAAAGCGGATTGCGGTCAAAGCGGTGGAGATAGACAGAATCGTGGGAGGAAAGATAGTGGAAGCCTGGGGGTTTTCTGATTCCCAGAGTATGATGACCCAGCTTGGAGTTATCACCGGCGCTACACCTAAAACGTAGCATGCCACATTAGGCAAGTTATTTCTTTAGTGTGGCAGTCACGTTACCTGCTACACAGCCAGCGCAGGACATCAGCAAAACTTGTTGCCACGATGTGCTTCTCATCGGTCAAATCATGACCGGCTGGTGCGAAGAGAATCGTACTAAATCCCAACGCCGCTGCTACATCAAGGTTTCTTCGCTGGTCGTCCACAAATACGGCATCACGAGGGCTTACTGTCAATTGACCAAGGAGATGGTCAAAGATAGCCTGCTCTGGTTTCCTGACACCAACGTCGCCACTTATGACGAAGCCGCGAATATACCTGTCCAATCCGAAGCGAGCCCGCAGTTTCTTTGACCACTCCGATATATCATTCGATAAGCACCACACCTCATAACCTTGCGAATTGACGGCTTCCAGGAAATCGGTGAGACCATCGGTTAGTTTGTACCGTTGAAGGTATTCATCTTCGAGTCCAGGGTCGAGTCCAACTGCTTTCCAGAACTCGGCAGATGACATATTCCCAAGACTGGTTGAATTATAGAGTATTTCAATCTTGGACACGTCTTTAGTCCCACCTTTCTCCTCTACAAACGGACAAAGTAAATCTCTGTCGTCATTTCCGACGGAGAATATTACTCCCATCGCGTCAAGGACGAGAATTCTCAACAACTGTTTTCTCCAACTAGCGTATGGAATTGAGCTTAATCACAAATAACTGCGTCGTCAGGATTAGCTTCTGGCAACGACGAAGTGACGACCATTATTTTAGTTTCATAGCTGGTAATCAAATTACTTGTATAAATTTTTAAGTGTAATGTTCTAACTCAATCTTTGAGTAAGCTCATCTACAGTCAGGAATTTCCCAGTAGTCTCTACTTGATGAACCAGTTCAACTATCAAATTCTAGATACAATTACTCTTTTTCATTGAAGACAATATTTTATCTAGAGATCGAATACTTACGGGAACTATCTGCCATACCTTAGCTTCGCATATAGCATGGCAAATCCTAAAACAAACGTTATGGCATTCCATATAGTTACTGATAGTAGACCCAATGAAATCCCGTAGGACAGCCAAAAAGCTATACCCAAAAGGAAAAAGACGGTGAATGGCAGGCTTATCTCATGCGCACTCCTGAGCCTGAACAGACGCCATACCTGTGGGACAAATCCCATTGTGGTCAAAGCTCCACCGATGAATCCGAGCAGTTCTTTCCAGTCCAAGGTGTGCCTCCTTTTCTGTACGTTGCGACAGTCTACCTATTGCTTTCTCAAACCAATATCCTGCCGACCAATTATACCATTCGAGGCTAAGATGAGGACGTTTTCCACATACTCGTGGTAGGTATTTTCCGAAGAAAACGTGGTGAATGCCATTAGCGCTAATAGAGATATCTTGGCGCGGGGGCTGGAGCACGCGAAAAAATTCAAAAAACCATATTATTGAGCAATATCAAGAAATGGACGACCTAGATAAAGTGACCCGCAAGCTCACTTCTGAGATGCAAGGGAAGAGCAAACTTCCCTTCCTCAGCCGGGAACTTCAAGTCACTATTATCAAGGTCTCAATTCGTAAGATACTGGTATCTTAGTATCTGCGCCCACCACCTCTACCACCAGATCCACCACCTCCACCACCTCTACCATAAGACCCACCACCACCACCACCTCTACCATAAGACCCACCACCACCACCTCTGCCGCCGCCTTCGGTGCGAGGGCGTGCCTCACTAACACTGAGCGTCCGCTCTTTCAACGATGTTCCATTAAGCCCGGTGATGGCAGCCTGGGCTTCAGTTTTCGTTGCCATCTCAATAAACCCAAAACCTCTAGATTCGCCGCTGTATCTATCCTTGATGATGCTTGCCGTTGTGACTTGCCCAAAAGCCTCAAATGCCTTGCGCAATTCGTCTTCGGTAACCTCGCGAGATAAATTGCCTACATATAGATTCACAATATTAACCCCCCTTTCAATTTTTATTGCCTTACTCTTCGTGCAGCCAGACTTTTTAAAGCATACTGAATTCTTCTGCTTCTAAACCTTCGGGGGCTGGGTTTGGTTCCAGCCCCCTTTGAATCCAGCTACATTAAATTATTTCTGACCGCCCAATTTATTCTTGCTGTAGCACTCACTACAATATACTGGCTTGCCCTCTCGAGGCTCAAAGGGCACTTCACATTCTTTGCCACACTCAGCACATACTGCGGCATGCATTTGGCGGCTAGATCTGGAACCTCTGGTGCCATTGAACTGGGCTCTCTTTGCCTCACGGCAAGCAGGGCAACGCTTGGGCTCATTAGTATATCCCCTACCAGCATAGAACTCCTGTTCCTCAGCGGTAAAGGTGAATTTGGCGCCACAGTCAGCACATTGTAGCGTTTTGTCCGCAAATCCCATTGGATGACCTCCTTTCTTTTAATACTTGGCTCGAGTTTCGGTCATCCAACGTTCGCGAATGGGCTCGGAAGAGCTTTCACAGAGACGTGGTAACCTACGCTTATAACCACTGATTTAAGTATAATAAAGCGCTGGAAAAATTGCAACTATCGGAAATAAAAAGGTCAACTCCATTTTTCTTTAATAATCTGATAATTGATTTGTATGCCTCACCTTTACGAATTATTGTTTCAATCTTCCATTAAAGCTTTGAGGTTAGCCATTACTCAAATCGGCCTCGGTGTGTGGAGGAAAATATTGATGTAGTTATCGGCCGTAGGTTTAAGAGACAGAGAGAGGGAGCAAATAATCTTCTTAAATTGAGAATTTTACGCTATAATACAAAATGGGGGGGAATTTTGGGAAAGATAAAATCTAACCGGGTGAGTTTCTCCCCTAACCAAATGCCATTATTTTGACCTGCAGCAATGCCATATCTATAATGTTGTGATTAAAAAATAAAGAGGTGGCTCTATGATTAAATCAAGATTGTGTGACCGGCTCGGAATCAAATATCCAATTATACAGGCAGGGATGGGTCCCTTCAGCAACAACAACCTTTGTGTTGCTACAGCAAACGCAGGCGTCCTCGGATTGCTTTCCACGAGTGGCCTTTTTGAAAAGGAAAGACAACCCTGGATCTACAAAGCCTTTGTCGAAACCGGAGAGGCTAAAGTTGAGGATAATATGGCTACAGCCCTGGAAAAAGTACTGAAGCGCACAAACAGGCTGGTCAAAGATAAAGGCGGCGTTTTCGGCATCAATGTGATGGTCTCAGCAGAAGTTATCCAGTATTCGCGCGTACTGATTGATACGGCTATCAGGGTTCGTCAGGAGAACCACGATATGAAAGACCACTTCAAAGTGATCTTTACATCCGCTGGCGACCCTGTAGGCTGGGCAGAAAAAATAAAAGGCGCTGGATTCACCTGGATTCACGTCGTACCCTCGGTGAGGGCTGCCTTGCGCTGCAAGAAAGCCGGCGTTGACGTGATAGTAGCTTCTGGTCACGAAGGCGGTTTCCACATCTCCTGGGAACCCGTTCACTCAATGGTTCTACTCCCGGCTGTTGTAGATGCAGTCTCAGACGATAATACCCTGGTCGCCGGCGCCGGCGGCTTTTGTGATGGCCGGACGCTGGCAGCGGCGCTAATTTTAGGGGCAGACGGAGCCCAGATAGGGACTCGTTTTCTGGCAACGCAGGAAAGCGATTTCCCTCAGATATGGAAAGAAGGTGTCGTGGTTGCGGAAGATAGAGGCACACTCGTAGCCCGCGGCTTTGTCGGGCCGGCCCGGTGGCTGAAAACGCCGCGCAGCAGCGAGCATGCCAGAAACACCCTCCAGAAATCCCCCGGTGTTTTTCTGGGAATCCCAGAGGATTACTCCACGGCTGATATGTTGACTAATTTTGAGATTGAATCCATCAAAGCTGTCTATGAAGGAAATAAAGAAAAAGCGCTTATGGCTGCCGGTGAAGTGGCTCAGCGAATTAAAGATATGCCCAAAGTTAACGATTTAGTGCAGGAGATCATCAAAGAAGCAGAAACTGTCCTCAGGAAAGTCCCGAAAAATGTTCTGGCGTAAGATTTAAGTCAGGCTGTAATAAAAGACAGCAGTTTTCTCACTCCGCTCAGGGGTCCTTGCCACTTTTTGGGGTTTGTTTAGATATGAAACTCGACTATGTCGCCATCTTGAAGGACATGTCCCTTGCTAACCCTCTGCCCATCATACTTTCCTGAGCCCCAAACTACAGCATACTTCAAATTCTGATAGAAGTCCTTATGGAGGCTTTCAGCAGCTTCTTCCAGTGTGCTGCCCTTCTCCAGTACCATGGGGTCAGTCAGGTCGGCCTTGCTACCGGGGGTCTTGGTATAAACCCGGATTATATTCAAGGCTTGATAAACTGCTCTTTTGAACTCCTCCAGGCCGCGACCTTCCCTGGCTGAAATGGAAACCAGGGGAAACAACTTGGCATATTGTGAATGCAAGCGCTCCCAATTCTTGTTTGAACCTGCCAGCTCATTCTTGTTTCCCACGATCAACATCCTGCTGGAATAACTTCCCGGAGTTGGTTGTGTACCATCATCTGTTAAGGGCTCTATTCTGGCTTCTCTTAGCCCTTGAAGAGCTGCCTCTACCTGACTTATTGGCTCCAGGGATAAATCTATTATAATAGCAATGAGGTCAGCGTTTCTCAGGGCATTTGCTAATAGTATTCTCACTTCTTTGTGCCCGATGGGCGGCGTATCTACCAGTTGTATTTGAATATCTTCAAACTTCATCATACCCGGCATAGGGGTTTTAGTCGTGAAGGGATATTCAGCTATCTCAGGAATGGCCTCGGTTACCGCCGCCAGCAGCTGGGATTTCCCGGCATTGGCCGGCCCTACTAACATTACCTGTCCGGCACCCTCCCGATCAATATAGAATCCTGTTCTCCTGGCTGTGGCGTACTTTTTTTCTGCCTCCTGGGAAAACTTGGCAATCTTCTGTCTTAGCACGGCATGGAGCTTATCGGTGCCTTTATGGTGGGGCATAATGGCGAGCATAGCTTCTAGAGCCGCAATCTTCTCCTCTGGCTCCTTGGCTGACCTGTATCTCTTCTCAGCCTCAAAATACTGTGGCGGTAGATTCGCTGGCATATAACTAATTTTAACATTATGCCCTTTCTATCGAAAAATCTAGTGCTCTTTCCCTTCCGCTTGCCAATGCGGAGGATGATATAATGTGCGTTAACATTTTATAAGAGCTAGCTATTACTACAAAGGAGGGCAAAAATGTGGGATGCTTCAAAATGTAACCTGTGCGGCGACTGTCTGGTGAACTGTAGGTATGCCGGTTATGATAGGGATAGGGCGATCGCTGAGATTACGCTGCTCATGGATGGTAAACCAGCCGATATTCTGAACAAGTGTACTACCTGCATTGCTTGCATGGATTACTGCCCTACCGGAGCTGACCCTTCTGACCTTATCTTCAAGATGCAGGAGAAAATAAGCACCTCTCCTATAGTAGTAGTTGGCAAACCAGCGCGAGAGGCAGTAGTCCGGGCATTCGAAGGGCGAGAAGACCCCGAGCAGTTGATACCGGGCGACCCTGATAAGCCAGCCCTGTCACTCGACGCGTTCCGGTTTGACTACTTCCCCGAAGGCACATTTGATAGCCAGCTATTTAAGGGTATGACCATAGTGAGAGGCGGTGAGTATGCGTCTCTTTCAGGCTATGTGCATATGGGTGGAGAGAGCTTGGTCGAAAAGTACGGTCAGCGAGTCCTTGACAATCTGGCAAGGCTGGGCAAAGACATTGTGTATATTCACAATGAAGGCTTTGTCCTTGCGCACGTAAAGGCCAAGGAATATGGTTTCAGAGTTCCCTTCAAGTACATGCACCTCTTTGAATACCTGCGCAACTATCTGAGGGCTCACAAAAAGAACATCACCAAACTGGGCAAGAAGGTTGCCTACCAGGCCAACTGCGCTACCAGATGGATCCCTGAGTATGATGCCTTTCTGGATGAGGTCTTCAAGCTTGTCGGCGTGGAACGGCCCAACAGAAAATATGAGCGGGTGAACGCCGTCTGTTGCACCGCCCCCCTTATCTACACTAACCGGGAGCTTGCCGTTGACATCCAGAAGAAAAACTTCGAGGATGCCATTGCCTGTGGTGCCGATGCTATCATAACTTCCTGCCCTCTGTGTTACGGGGTGTTCAGGCGACCCAGCTTGCAGTTCAATCTACCCAGCATATTCATCACTGACCTGTGCCGCATTGCCCTCGGCGAAAAGCCCTGGCCACAAGGCTCCCGGTAGCAAAGCTACAATCTAGCTTCATGTAAACAGGTATACTCCCGAACGTCACCCGCAAGATAGTTCTTTTTGAAGAAGTAGGGAGTAGGCTGTACAGGATTCGAACCTGTGACACCCTGATTAAAGGTTA
>JBGPRV010000057.1:0-7892 GCA_041489785.1 Dehalococcoidia bacterium
AGGATTGGCACAAATGAAACATATAGCATCCTTGGCCATTAACTTGACTTGCTCAGGCGAAATTACTCCTGGCCCTGACTTGGAATAGGAGATAAGTACATCAGCACCTTTCAATGCCTCAGTTAAACCGCCAGTCCTTTTCTCACCATTAGTAGTCTGGCAAAACCGCCACTTGTCAGCATATTCTCCTTTCTTTTCCGCTATATCTTTCCGTCCGGGATGGAGGATGCCTGTGCTATCGACCACTATGGTGGTCTCAGGCTTCGCCCCGCAGGCGAAAAGAAGTCTGGCAGAAGCCACGTTGGCTGCCCCCGAACCATTGAGGACAATCCTCACCTCGCTCATCTTCTTGCCCACAATCTTCAAAGCGTTTATCAACCCGGCAAGCATTACTGTAGCTGTTCCTTGCTGGTCATCATGCCATACAGGAATCTCAGCTTCGGCCCTCAGGCGATCAAGAATATAGAAGCACTTAGGATTGGCAATATCTTCCAGGTTAATGCCGGCGAAAGATGGCTGCAGCCATTTAACTGCCTGAATGATTTCATCAGGGTCTTTAGTATCTATACAAATAGGCACAGCATCTACACCACCAAGGTATTTGAACAATAAGCACTTTCCTTCCATTACGGGATAGCCCGCCTTAGGACCAATATCCCCGAGTCCCAGCACCCTGGTGCAATCCGAAACAACAGCTATAGTGTTCCATCTGTTAGTGAACTCTGCAAATTTCGACACATCTGCCTTTATCGCCCTGCAGACCTCAGCAACACCGGGGGTATAATAGATGGCAAAATCATTAAAATCACGAACCTGGCATTTGGGCACTGTCTGCATCTTACCCCGATAGAATGCATGCAATTTCATAGCATCTTCCGCTGGCTTCTTTGCTTTGGCCAAAAGTTCTTCCTTAGTTACTTTTTGTGACATAACTCCCTCCTTTTAATCGACTCCGGTAAGTACATTAGCTACACAAGCCAGTAACTGCCCGAAACAGTGCCCAAGATAAACAGCAAACGCTGTTTATGCCTTAATTTTCCTTCTTATTCACTCCCAATCAGGTTCACCATGCTCAAAGAAAGATTAACTCCTTTGAGTTGCATTCCAATCTCTCACTCCCAGACTTCGTCTTCGGCGAGGTCTTCCTCCAGCCCTAATTCGTCAGCCTCGTCCTCCAAATAATTCAAGGGGCCTTCATGGCTGAGGGATTCTTTTCGGCCTAGGAATGGGCGAGAAAAGAGCTTCCTTATCTCGGCGCCGCATTCGGGGCATCTCCTCAGCGGTTCATCATTTATCCCCTGTCTGATCTCAAACCTTCCTTTACATAACTTGCAATGAGCACCGTCTACTGCTTTATACTCATAAATTGGCATCGCACCCTCCTCCTTCGATAAATTTCAATATATACTCTCAATTCTCTCCCGTCGAGGGAGAGGCACAGTCTTTATTTCGTAACTCCCCCGCCTGCCAAAGAATTTGTTCGGCGGGCAGGCCTAACCCCTCTTATCTTAAGAGGGGAATTCTTAAGCACTAATTACTTCCCGCAGCAATGCTTATATTTCTTGCCCGAGCCGCACGGGCAGAGGTCATTACGCCCAACCCTTTTGCCCGCCATCACCGCCTCCTTCTTTTTTTGTGGAGCTTCCTTGGCAATACCGACGTGGTAAATACTATGGGCAACGTCATGCTGAATGCTAGCTAAGAGGGCTTCAAAAAAGGCATGACCTTCCCTCTTATACACTACCAGCGGCTGTTCCTGACCAACAGCTCGCAGACCTATCCCCTCACGCAAATGCTCCATGGCAGTAAGGTGCTCCATCCATAACCGGTCAATAACTCGCAACATTACCAGCCTCTCTGCTATTCGCATGTTAGCAGGGCCTAGCTCCTGTTCCCGCTGGTTATAAAGCTCAATGGCATAATCAGTCAATTTTTCTGTGATTTGCTGGGCGCTGAGTTCAGAAAGCCCATCGCTTCTAAACTGCGGAGGCAAGGGGAAGATGGTGGACACATCCTCAAGTAAGCCGGATAGATTAGATTGCTTCTCTTCCAGCTCGTTGCTAACGCTGCTGAGACGCCTGGCTACCAAGCCTTGGATTTCATCCTGGACCATAGGTATTATGTTTGCCTTGAGGTCGGCGCCGCTGAGGATTTTTTTCCTCTCAGCGTAAATCACCTCGCGGTGCTTGTTGACGACATCGTCATATTCCACAAGGTGTTTACGAATATCAAAATGGTAGCCTTCGGTCTTGACCTGGGAATTGGTCATAGCCTTAGTGGCGAAGGAATGCTCAATGGGGGTATTTTCATCCATCCCCGCCCACTGCATAAGTCCCTTAACACGGTCGCCACCAAAGCGGCGGATAATCTCGTCCTCCATGGAAGCGTAAAAACGAGAACTGCCCGGGTCTCCCTGCCTTCCGGCCCTTCCCCGAAGCTGATTATCAATGCGTCGGGCTTCGTGGTGTTCAGTACCTACAATGTGAAGTCCGCCCAGCTCAACTACCTTGTTATGCTCCTCTTGCCACTCCGCCGGGTCACGCTCCTCAGGATTGCCACCAAGTATAATATCCACACCTCGCCCGGCCATATTTGTGGCTACAGTTACTGCCTCAAGACGCCCGGCCTGAGCAATTATAGATGCCTCCTTCTCATGATTCTTGGCATTTAACACTTGATGGGAGATGCCATTTCTCTTCAGGAGGTCAGCTAAATTCTCTGATTTCTCAATAGAGGTCGTGCCGATAAGGACGGGCCTTTTCTGGTCATTTAATTGCTTGATTTCCCCGGCTACGGCGGCAAACTTAGTTTTCTCGTCTTTATAAATCTGGTCAGGGTATTCAGTACGAATCAAGGGCTTGTTTGTGGGTATAACCACAACATCCAGCTTATAAATCTTGTAGAACTCCTCGGCTTCCGTAGCCGCGGTACCAGTCATGCCCGCCAGTTTTTTATACATGCGGAAGTAGTTCTGAAAGGTGATAGTAGCTAAGGTAACTGATTCTCGTTGAATCTTTACTCTCTCTTTGGCCTCGATGGCTTGATGCAATCCCTCAGAATACCTCCTGCCGAACATCAATCTGCCAGTGAATTCATCCACGATGATGACCTGTCCATCCTTAACCACATAATCCTTGTCCTTCTTGAACAAGACATGAGCCTTAAGAGCGCTATCCAGATATTGAGTGAGAAAGTAATTAGAGGTGTCATAAAGTTCGGGTGCTTTGAGCAAACCTTCCCTCTTCAGCATCTTCTCCATCTTGGTCATGCCAATCTCGGTAAGATTGGTAGTACGCGTGCGCTCGTCAATGGTATAGTCTTCGTCCTTGCCAAGGCGGGAAACTAACTGGGCGAAGGTGTAATACCTTTTGGTTGCTTCCTCGGCAGCACCGCTGATAATTAATGGTGTACGGGCTTCGTCAATAAGAATGTTGTCCACCTCATCGACGATGGCATAGCTCAAGGGACGCTGGACGCATTGGGACAAATCCCAGACCATATTATCTCTGAGGTAATCGAAACCAAACTCGTTATTGGTGCCGTAAGTTATATCTGCCTCATAAGCCTGGCGGCGAGCTTTCTGAGGTTGATTAGGGGGGTAGGGAATAGAATGTAGATATTTCCACTTCGGGTCTCCTGAATCAAGACCAGGGTCATAAATATAAGATGGGAAGGGATTATCGGATGTTTGCATTGCAGTAATAGCTGCCACGCTTACCCCCAGGGCGTGGTAAATAGGACCCATCCAGTGGCAATCCCGCTTGGCCAGATAATCGTTAACGGTAACCAAATGGCAGCCTTGTCCGGTGAGGGCATTGAGGTAAAGGGGCAAGGTAGCTACCAGGGTTTTTCCTTCACCAGTTGCCATCTCGGCTATTTTGCCCTGGTGAAGGACGATTCCCCCTTTTAGCTGGGCATCAAAATGTCTTTGCCTTATGGTTCGCTTGGCTGCTTCTCTAACAGCAGCGTAGGCCTCGGGCAGAATCTCATCCAGACTCTCGCCATCCTGCAGCCGCGCCTTAAACTCATCAGTTTTGGCTCGAAGCTCAGCATCGTTGAGCTTTTCAAAGTCAGGCTCCAACGAGTTTATGTGGTCAACCAGAGGCTGAAGACGCCTCACTTCTCTCTCGTTGGAATCAATCAGACTGCTAAGCCAATTAACCATCGATCGATAAAATCCCAAATCCTAATTTCTAAGTTCTGAACAAATTCCCTTGAAAAGCAAAAGGCAAAAATAAAAACTCAAAATGACAGAGCAAAAATAAAAAATCTTTACATTTTAATTTGTCATTTTGATTTTCAATCTTTGATTTTTAACTTTCCACAGTGCTTAGGATTTTGGATTTCTAATCCCTCTTTATTTTCGGCAAGTTATCCCTCAAACATCGCCCCTATTGATAAGCCGGTGTGGATGCGGTGGATAGCTTCGCCAATAAGCGAGGCTATGGACAAGACGGTAATCTTGTTCAGTTTCTTATCGTCATTGACAGGTATGGTATCGGCAACGACTACCTCTTTCACCGGGCTGGCGGCTATCCTCTGGATAGCGGGACCAGAGAAAACGGGGTGAGTGCAGCAGGCATAAACTTTCGTAACGCCACGTTTTAAAAGAGCATCCACCACCCCGACCAGCGAACCAGCGGTATCAATCTCATCGTCAACCGTCAGGGCACGCATTCCCTCAACCTCACCAATGACGTTGAGGGTTTCACTGGCATCGGCATTTCCCAAGCGCCTCTTTTCCATGATAGCCAGAGGGGCTCCGAGTTTAGCAGCCATATCACGGGCTACCTTGGAAATACCAATATCAGTGGCAACCACTACCAGGTTATCCAGAGCTTTTTCCCTGAAATACTGAGCCAACATGGGCCGAGCGGTGAGCTCATCCACAGGTATGGTGAAGAATCCTTGAATTTGAGGGGCATGGAGGTCTACGGTGAGTAATCTATTAGCTCCAGCGGTAGTAATCAGGTCGGCAATCAAGCGAGCAGTGATAGGAACCCTAGGTTGGTCTTTTTTATCAGTGCGGCTATAGCCATAGTAGGGAACGACAGCGGTAATTCGCCCCGCTGAAGCTCGCCTGAAGGCATCGAGCATGATAAGTAACTCGACCAGGCTTTTGTTAACTGGAGAGCAAATAGGCTGAATGATAAAAACGTCCCGTTCCCGGACATTCTCGAGGATGCGCACAAAGATATTCTCATTGCTAAACTCAAAGACCTCAGCCTCCCCCAATGGTATGTCTAAGTAATCACACACAGCCCTTGCTAAAGCAGGATGAGCAGTGCCGCTGAACACTTTTAATTCGTCCATCATTACCTCTTAGCTATCTAAATACTAACTTGATTATAGCATGAAATCATCGCCGTTTCTTAGGAAGGGTTAATTAAAGCAAGTAAAAAATTAAGCGGGGAAGAGACGTCTTATGCCAGCCCGGGAATGGGGAACTGTTGGCACATCTCTTGTACTTCCTGGCGAACTTGTTTTTGTGCCTGCTTATCCCCCGAAGGAGAAAGCACTCTGGCAATGAGAGACACAATATGCTTCATCTCCTCTGTGCCAAAACCTCTCGTGGTCACCGCCGGAGTGCCCATCCTGATACCGCTTGTAATCCGTGGTGGCTTGGGGTCAAAAGGAATGATATTTCTATTCACCGAGATGCCTGCGGCCCATAAAGCTTCCTCAGCATCCTTGCCGCTTATCCCTTGAGGAGAAAGGTCAACGAGGACAATGTGGTTATCTGTGCCCCCGGAAACAATACGCATCCCATGTCTCTGGAGTTCGGAAGCTAAAACGCGAGCATTCTTCAGCACTGACTTCTGGTAATCAACAAACTCGGGTTGCATAGCTTCGAAAAAGCACACGGCTTTGGCGGCGATGATATGCATGAAAGGACCACCCTGCATCCCGGGGAAAACTGCAGCATCAATAGCTGAAGCCAGCTCTTCATCACATAAAATAAAGCCACCTCGGGGTCCCCGCAAGGTCTTTTGCGTGGTGGAAGTAGTAACTTGAGCATAGGGCACAGGGGAGGGATGAAGTCCAGCGGCTACTATCCCTGCTATGTGAGCCATGTCAGCCAATAATTTGGCTCCCACCTTATCAGCTATATGGCGAAGCCTCTCAAAGTCAATAATACGAGAATAGCTACTCGCCCCAGCTATAATTAACTTGGGTTTGTGCTTCAGAGCTAACTTCTCAATCTCATCATAGTTAAGCATCTCGGTTCTAGGGTCGACTCCGTAAGGGACAGAGTTGTACCATTTCCCGGAGAAATTGACCTCAGAGCCATGGGTGAGATGCCCGCCATGACTGAGACTCATCCCCATAACAACATCTCCGTGTTCCAATAGAATTGAATAGGCTGCCATATTAGCTTGAGCGCCGCTATGAGCCTGGACGTTGGCATGCTCGGCTTTAAAGAGCTTTTTGGCCCTTTCAACAGCCAAATCTTCAATTTCGTCTATGTAGACACAACCGCCATAATAGCGATGCCCGGGGTATCCTTCAGCATATTTATCAGTTAGCACCGAGCTTTGGGCCTCAAGCACTGCCCGGCTGGCATGGTTTTCAGAGGCAATAAGATTTATGGTGCTTGCTTGCCTCGCTGCCTCCAATCTTAGGATTTGAGCTACTTTGCTATCACGCTGCGCCAAGGAAAATGCCTTCGCGGTCTTCATATTTGTGTCATAATAGTACTTAATATTTCATTCTCGGTCAATAAGAAAAACCCATTAAAATGGGCCCCCACAGCACAATTGACAGAACGTGTTTACAGTGATAAATTAATTTATTTAGCAATTAAAAGGGGAGAGTGCTAAATGGCTGTGAGAGAAAGAAGAGAAACCGTTCTCAGGGTGATAATTGAAGATTATATCACTAGGGCAGTACCAGTAGCTTCAAATGCTATCGTGGAAAATTATGGCTTGAAGGTAAGCCCGGCTACCATCCGCAATGATACAGCATACTTAGAACGAGAAGGATATGTTATCCACCCTCACCGTTCAGCCGGAAGCGTACCTACTGATAAGGCTTACCGCTACTATGTGGAATTGATAGGGGAAGAGATTGAACTTCCTCGTGTTGAGCAGTATCTACTTCATCAGATATCTCAGGAGGCAAAAGAAGAGCTAGAGCAATGGCTAAAAACGGTGGCAGCGCTTTTAGCGCGCCTTGTTCACAACATGGTAGTAATAACCACTCCCAAAGCGATTCGCTGTCGCTTTAAGCATCTCGATTTGGTAGCCTTGCAGGATTTCATGGCTTTGCTGATTGTGGTTTTGTATGAAGCAAAAGTTAGACGGCAGGTCTTATCTTTCAGTAGAAAGGTTAGCCAGGATGAACTAACGAAGCTAGCTAACAAACTTACTTCTATTTACGCCGGGATGACCAGCAGCGAGATCTTGGCTAAAAAAGAGGGCCTTTCTTCTGAAGAAAGGCAGCTGTCTGAATCTTTAGCAGAAATTATGGCTGCTGAAGACAAGCTAGAATATGGCGAGCCTTATCTTGAAGGACTGCGTTTGCTGCTGAGTCAACCAGAGTTTATCAACAGTCCTAGAATACTGGGAATTTTAGAGGTACTGGAAGGGGAGGATTGGCTTAGAAATATATTTTGCCAGGAATCTAGCAAAGGAGGGGTGAAGATAGTCATTGGTGAAGAAAACCCAGAGCCAGCATTACAGGAATTGAGCTTAGTAGCCAGCCAGTATGGAGTACTTAATAAGGCCAGTGGCATTGTGGGAGTGATTGGCCCCAAACGAATGGACTACGCTAAGGCTATTTCTTCGCTTAATTACCTCTCAGCATTGCTAAGCAACTCAGTGGCTGAATACATCTAAAGGAGGTCCAACGTTGGCTGAGAGTGACGAGGTAGTTGAAACAGGAATTGAGCA
>JBGPRV010000058.1:0-7819 GCA_041489785.1 Dehalococcoidia bacterium
CAGGATGAATGTGTATCACCAGCGAAACGACATGATATTGAAGCTCGCTGAGAGATATATGGACGAGAACTTTGAGGGAGTAAACCATAGAGTAGTCTGGGGCCCTATCTTGCCACAGGATGCAGATAGGCAAGCCCAGACCGAGCAGCTTTTGGTCCAGGCGGGAATCCACTCACGAAGAACCGCTATGGACGAAATGGGAATCCAGGACCCCGATGAGGAGTTTAGCAGGTGGCTAGAGGAGAGGGAGAAAATCCTGGAAATGAACAGGGAGTTTAGGGCAGTGTCCACTCGTGGCGGAGCGCGAGAGAGAGCGGTAGCCGCAGAGATGGAAGTGCCTGAGTAATAACTCAACCCCTTGTCATTGCGAGCCCTGAGCTCGGCAAAGGGCGAAGCAATCTCAAGAGGGATAGGAGAAATGTATGGAAAACGAAACCCGAGAAACTCAAAACACTCAAGGGACCCCAGAAACTCTTGAGGCCATCAAGGCCGAGCTTGAGGAGGGGAGGAAGGCGAAGGCCGAAATCGAGGCAGCGTTAGCCGACAGAGCTAAACGTATCACCGAGCTGGAGGCCTCGTTAAATGTAGTCTCTCAGGCCAGCGAGGCGGCGGCAGCCGAGCTCGCCGCAGCGAAGGGCGCTAGCTCGAAGGCCGTTTCTAAATACCTCGAGGCTGCCAGAGCTCTTAATTCCACCATCCCCAAAGACGTCATCTCTGGCCAGACCATTGAGGAGATAGACGCCTCTGTGGAGAAGGCGAAGGCCATCGCCAATGCCGTCAAGGCCAACCTCGAAACTCAGGCCAAAGAGGCTAAGGTCCCGGCGGGAGCACCCACCAGAAGTGAGATATCCCTTGAGGGATTATCCCCCAGGGAGAAAATCGCCGCTGGAATAATGTCATTGCGAGGAACGCAGTGACGAAGCAAACTCAAAAAGGAGGAACAAGCTAATGCAAGACATCATCGAAATGGGAGTTTGGGCTATTATTGGAATAGCCATTCTCAGTGTGCTAGCCACGCTGGCCATCCACTTCCTGTCGCAGCGTTCGCAGCAGCACATGAACGAAACCTCCCAGTCTAACCTCTACAACCTACACTCGTTGGGCATCCAGGCCATTATCGGAGCTAACGAGATGAAGATTGTGGATGATAGCCTGCAAGACACCGAAAAGAAAAGCTAAAAAGGAGGAACTAGCTAGACATGACAATATCTTTAGCAGAAGCCAGTAAACTCTCGAACGATATCCTGCTTAAAGGTATCATCGAGACAGTAATCAGGGACAGCCCCATCTTAGAGAGGCTGCCCTTCATTCAAATCGTCGGCAA
This sequence comes from Dehalococcoidia bacterium, assembly GCA_041489785.1. Lineage (GTDB taxonomy): Bacteria > Chloroflexota > Dehalococcoidia > GIF9 > AB-539-J10 > RBG-13-51-36. The sequence goes on from JBGPRV010000058.1 coordinate 1,325, forward strand.
TAGCCTTAAATACAACAGGGAGAAGACCTTGTCGACCGTTGGCTGGTATGCCCCGGTAACCGGTACCTGGACTCAGTCCGAGCCGGCTTTCGAGCAGTGCTCGGCCAGCCTGGGCGTCCTCGGCGGAGACGCCGACGTGGACAACTTTCTTAAGGCCACCCGGAGCAACATCCAGGATCTCGAGGCCGCCGTCATCGAGCAGAAGGCCAAGGCTCTCAGGCACGAGTTCGAGAACACCTTCCTTAACGGAGACTCGGGCGTCGACGCCAACCAGCCCGATGGCCTCTATAAGACCATGAAAGGCACCGCCTGGGCAGCCAGCACCGCCTATACATTAGGCCAATTTGTCGTGCCCACGGCCGGCCTCGAAAACGGATTCCGTTACGAGTGCACCACCGCCGGCACCTCAGGATCCTCAGCGCCTACCTGGCCCACCACGGAAGGGGCCACGGTAGCCGACAACACCGCCGTCTGGACCTGCCGTTACGGCAGCCATCAGGGCTCAGGAGCCAACGGAGCCACCCTTTCCTTGACCAGCCTGGATAAGCTTATTGACCTGGTCAGAGGCGGCAAGCCCGACTTACTCTTAATGAGCCGCCGGTCCCGCAGAAAGATTGTGACCCTGGCCAGAGCTGCGGGCACCAATCTACTTATCGGAGAGGGCACGCTCGGCCAGGTCGTTGAGTACTTTAACGGCATCCCTGTGGCCATCTCCGACTGGGTAAAGGATAACTACACCGTCGGCACGTCGTCCGACTGCTCTGCCATCTTCGCCTTCCAGATGGGTGAGGGGGGAGTCTGTGGACTTACCAGCCCTGAGATGATTCAGGTTGAGCGTCTTGGCTCACTGGAGACTAAGGACGCCACCAGAACCAGGGTCAAGTGGTATGTATCACTGGCTCTCTTTTCCGTGGTGAAGGCTGCCATGCTGACGGGGGTGAGAGACTAATGAGCAGCTTGACAGGGCTTAGTCAATTCTCCCCTGTCAGGCATACACACCTCCTTTTGTATCGAGGCGAGAGGGGGAGGGTTGAGCCCCCCTCCCCCTCCAAAGAGGAATGTAGAAAGCAAAATGCAAAAGGCAAAAATACAGAGTAAAAATCAAAAGTTTTACATTTTGAGTTGTCATTTTGATTTTTGATGTTTAACTTTTGATTTCTTTGAAGTAACTGAAATGAACCTAGTCGAAATGAGAGCCAGGGTCCGACAGGACCTCCAGGATACTGATAGCCAGAACTACTGCTGGACGGACGACGAAATCGAAGCAGCTATCCAGAGAGTAGCATTGGAGTATTCTCTCCATGCTCCCATCGAGCAGCAGACCGATATCGCCACCACCTACGGAAGCACCGAGCTCGATATATCAGGACTGCAAGGAGCCCTTAGAATCGAGTCCGTCGAGTTTCCCATCGGCAAGACCCCGAAATATATACAGAGGTTTGAGTACTGGGGCACCAGCCTGCACATGGAAGACCAGGGAAACGGCCAGAACGCCCGGGTGAGATGGCTAAAGAAGCACACGCTCACAACCGAGTCCACGACCATCCCAACCGAGCACGACGAAATCATTATCCTGGGGGCCACAGGCTACCTGGCTATGTCAGCGTCAGCCTATACAGTGGACAGAGCCACTATCGCTGGACATTACGGCACCACGAGCTACAAAGCCTGGGGTCAAGAACGCCTTGACCGCTACGACAAGCAGCTCAAGGCCATCTCCCACACCAGCCGCGTTATCACCAGGAAGCTCTACACGGAAGATTAAAATGCAAAATGCAAAGAGCAAGAACACAGAGCAAAAATGAACATCTTTAAATTTTAATCTGTCATTTTGATGTTTGACTTTTGAGGTTTGATTTATGTTAGAGGTGGGAATTCTGAAAAAGTATGACTCCATAAACCATCGAGCCAGCGTTCAGCTCATGGGCTCTTTGACCACCTATTTTGACAACGTCCGAGTTGCCAGGAATATCACGGCCGACGAGATGGTACTCGGCCGACACGTGTTTATAGCCATTCCCGAGAACAACCCCGGGAACGCCGCTATCATCGCCGTTTTTGACCCATAGGTACTGACTACTGGCTACTGACTACTGATAAAGGAGGAAACCATGAGCAACCTAAAAGAAGCACTTACAAAGGAGAAAACCAAGGAGGGCCTCCCAAAAGAAGCCTTCGCCATTGTGGAAGACCCTGATGACCCCGGCACCTGGAAGCTTCCCCATCACACCAAGGCCATACTGAGAGCTCTTAAAGGCCGTCTCGATATCGAGAAGACTGTGGACTGGGATAGAATGCCAGCAGCCATCGCCGCTCTCAGCAGAGGCGGATATCGGGGGGAAAGGGTCCAAGCCTCAGAGGAGGACATCATCAAGGCCGCCCGTCACTTAGCGGCCCACTATGAAAAGGCCGACAAGTCCGTCCCCGACACCCTGGGCGCCCTCATTTGAAATGTCCTCCCTCTTAACTTAAGAGGGGCAAGGCCTGCCCGCCGAACAAATTCTTTGGCAGGCGGGGGAGTTATGAATGGCTAAATCAGGACTCAAACATATAGACGTCGGAGCAGAGCTCACCAAAATCGAGTGGGAGAGTGAGGAGAGCCACGAGGTCGTTCACGGCACCAGCTTCTCATCCTCGCCCGTCGAGCGTCAGCTCTTTTACCGGGACGACGAGCACAAGTGGTATATCTATAACGGCTCAGAGTGGGTGTGGCTCGGCGGAGGCGGAGTAAGCACATTCCTTCAGCTCACAGACACGCCATCCAGCTACTCAGGCCAGGGCGGGAAAGTCGCCAAAGTAAAGTCCTCAGAGGACGGCCTCGAATTCGGCCAGGTCACTGGCATGCAGGAGCACGGCAACGAGTATCACGACCCCGACTTCGCCGAAGTATCCCACACGCACTCCGACCTGTCCCCCGCCCACAAGGACCAAGCAACTGCCGTTCATGGAGTAGGGGGGAGCACAGTCGAAAGTGCCTCTGGCTCTCAAGCCAAAGTCGACGCCCACAAAAACCTCACCACCGGCGTTCACGGCGTGGGGGCAGGAACAATCGCCAAAGTGGCGGACATAACCGTCGATAGCAACCTGTCTTCTGCGGCTCAGGACACAATCAGTAAGAGGCATACACAGAATACCGACACCAAAATCAGGGATACCGATAACGATACCCAAATTGACGTCGAGCAGTCTGCAGATGAAGACCAAGTCCGCATGAAGGTCGCAGGCACTGAGGCTTTTTTGCTCTATAACAATGGGGTATTAGCTCTAAACAAACAAAGTGGATTTAGAGCTTGCAGAACAGCAGCCCAAAGCATACCCAATGCCACATGGACTAAAGTTCAGTATAACACCGAGGAATACGATATTCAGGGTGAATATGACCATGTAACAAATTTCAGGTTTACGGCTACAAAAGCTGGAAGATACTTAGTAACAGCTATATGTGGACTTGACACCCTATCTGATGGGAAAGCCGTAACACTCGTAGTGGTTAGGAATGGTGACATGACTACCTGGGTGAGAGCTAGGCGATTAGTCACTGCAACCACTGGTGCTGCTGGAGGCCTTTGCTTCTCTGGCTCAGGCACAATGAACTTAGCAGCTAACGACTACATTGAAATCTACATATATCACACTGACACCGCAGCAAAAAACACCCCAGCAGAGGCAATGTCTGTGTCGTTTGAGGTAATTAAGGTAGCCTAAGACATCTATGAAAACCTTAACCTCCACTCTGCTCGCAAGCCAGAAGAAAGCCAACCACCTCCCCTACATCGAGGCTAAGGTCTATGACTACGAGGCGGGCACCAAGAGATTATCCTGGACAAGAGTTTACGAAGGCTCAGAGCCCGACAGCCATCACGGCATCGCCTTCGACGGCCAGGGCTCTATGCACCGCATCAGGAGCCAGGGCAACAATCTTTATTATCAGAAGCAGACGCTTCCTTTTGGTGTCCCGTCATCCTTCCCCCTTATCTTCCCCGTCTCCCTGGTCGACGGCCCAGCCCTTGACCAGTGGACGTTAATAGAGGAGAACTGCTACGGTCCCTGCGCCATCGCCGCTTCACCCGCCGAAGCCCCTCCGGCGCAGGCGGGCAAGGTCTATATCTTCTACAAACCCAACGAACCCAACAAACTCAACAAACTCTATAGTCATGACTATGGCCAGTCCTGGAATAATGCTCAGCTCGCAGCCTACGATGAGGTCGTTTCCCTGGCGGCGTGTTGGTGGGGGACAGGAAACAATGTCGTCTGCTTCGCTCTCAAAGGGAGCTATCCAGCCAAGATCAACGACATAGTCTTAGACACCTCCGACCAGAGCACCAGCCAGCATGAGTGGTACGACGCCACCCATCCCTTGCTGGACACCTACGGCATCGGCGCTACTTTTAATCCCTTCTGGCCGGCCATCGAAATTATCTTTACTGGCAAGGAGTCTGATATTCCCTATAATCACTACGACCTTTTCCGCACCAAGTTTAGTTCATCATACAACTTCTTGGCCCTGGAAAGCTTCATCATGGTCCCGGATGGAGAGGGTATCACCTATGAATACCCCGACTGCCATTTACCCGCCGTAGCCTCCGGCGAAGGCGGGCCGGACTACGAGACTAACCGCATCATCGCCGTCGAGAAGTTCGTGGGGACGACCGCCTACACCCGCCCTATTACTTGCCACGTGGTAAAAGGAACATACTGGTCCGATACCACTTTTACTGAGCCCAAGCCCTTTTTACCCGACGTAGCCTTTGGCGAAGGCGGGCCTCCCTATGGCTTGAGGCTCCAGAGCACCGCCGATTATTGGTGGCTCTCCAAGCCCGACGGAGTCTGGAGAGCCCCCCGCCCCGCCGATTCGCCCCTCGATTTGACCAAGGACATCGTGACATTGCAAACTAATGTCATTGCGAGCCCCGATTTATCGGGGCGTGGCAATCTCGTCCTTGAGCTTAACAACTCCAGGGGACAGTATGCCAACCCTGGCAGCGGAGTCCTTGCTTCTCTTCGCTTCCGCAGCGAAGTCGTCCTTAAGCTCGGCTATAAGACCACCGCGGGGAACGAGGCCGTCGAGGCCGGCACCTATTGGATAGATGGCTGGCAATACTCCTCTATCCCTAACTCATCACTCTTCACTCTCCACTGCCTGGACGGCTGGGGACTCATGAGCCGCTGGTCAGCTCGCTACCAGATGAGGTGGAACAAGGACGAAGTCAACCCTAAATCCGTCTGGCAAATTCTTTACCAGCTCTTAACCCGAGTTGGTATCAAGCTCACCAACACTCCGTCCAGGCCCCAGTCCTCCGCCATCAACAACTTCTATCCCGACTTCACCGTCAACCCGGGCATGCCCGGCGACACCACCATAAGGAGGCTATTGTCCTTCGTCCCCGACCAGCTCGTATTCTGTGGTCAGGAGGCCTTTACTAAGAACCCTTTACCCGCCGAAGCCCCCTCTTACTCCTACGGCGTAGGCGCGGCCGCCCACCCCATCATCTCCGGCCGATACCAGGACGCCGTCACCGGCTCTCGTGCCCGTGCTATTGGCCGAGACGCCGACGCCAACCGCATCGTTAGAGACGCCTTTGATTGTGATTTAATAAAGCGGGGCATAGATATTCTGGAGCAGGATTACGACCCCAACCTCCAGACCGCCACCAGGGCCCAGGAGAGGGCCGATGCCCTCCTAAGGGAGGCATCATTGCGAGCGGAACGTGGCAATCTCGTAGTCCCCACCAACGTCGGCCAGGAGCTCCTCGACGTCGTCACCGTCACCGACGCCCGCTGCGGTATCTCTGGGGAGAACTACCGGGTCCAGGGGATTCGAACCCTCTACGACCGCCGTCAGGGACGATACGAGCAGGCTCTAACCTTGGGAGCACCGTGATTTGTTTCCCGTTAGCCAATTAATGCTTGCTTCAAATCATTGAGCCTTGGGGTAAAAGCTTCAACGAGCTCCTGCCGGGCTAGTTGCCATTGGTTGTTAGTTTCGATATTGATAGCATCCACTGCTGTTCCTGAGATTCTCAATTGGTGCAGGGTTTCCCTGTAGTTGCTTTCTAGGTCCTGTCTTATCTTCTGTTCTGCCTCTTCATATTCTTGAACAAGCTGGCCTATTTCTTCTGCCTTTGGCTGCAATTCAGGCCTTAAGCTGCTTATCGCCTCGACTACCCTTTTCACGCTATTTATACCCTGGGTAGTTGTAAACTCGATAGCCTCTACGAGGTGCTCGATTACGGCCTGCTTTATTATGTCTCTCCCCTTCTCTTCATGCTTGTTTAGCTCCGCAGCCATATCCAGTTGTCGGGAACTGTCTAGCCATTTTTGTGCCAGCACCTGACCGATTTGGCGATACCCTTGTCTTTCTTGCTGTTCCTTTTCCTCGGCTGACAGCTTGCCCAATCTATTTGCTCTCTCTTGAGCAATTTCCCAGGCACTCTTTAACTCACCCATACAGGCCTTCAGTTTATTAGCACTAGCAGTGCATTTTAGCCTATAATA
>JBGPRV010000059.1:0-7665 GCA_041489785.1 Dehalococcoidia bacterium
GGGCGTATTGGGGTTAAAGTGTGGATTTATAAGGGCGATATTATCCCTGAAGTGAAGGAGAAAAATGCTACAGCCGAAACGAGTGAAGTACCGCAAGGTACATAAAGGAAGGCGAAAAGGTAGTGCCCAGAGAGGGGAGACCATTGTTTTTGGTGATTTTGGCATGAGGGCTGAGGAATCTGCGTGGGTAACAGCGCGGCAAATTGAGGCAACCCGTCGCGTATTTGTCCGCCACTTGCATCGTGGTGGTAAGCTATGGATACGAGTTTTCCCTGACAAATCTGTGACAAAGAAACCTGCGGAGACAAGGATGGGTGGAGGGAAAGGCGCTCCGGATCACTGGGTAGCCGTAGTCAAGAGAGGCAAAATCCTGTTCGAATTGGCTGATGTAAAAGAGGATGTGGCTTCGGAGGCAGCCCGCCTTGCCTCCTACAAGCTTCCTATAGCTACTAGTTTTGTCAGGAAGGAGAGGCAGAAAGTTGAAAGCTAGCGAAATTCGCGCTCTCAACAATGAAGAGCTATTAACGAAGCTCGAAAAAGCTCATGAGGAGCTTTTTAACCTCCGTTTTCGCTTGGCCACTAGACAGTTGGGGAATCATCGGGAGATTCCTAGAGTGAAGAAAAGGATTGCCAGAATAAAAACTATTTTAAGAGAAAGGGAACTTGGCACAATAAGATGAATTATCTCGAGAAAAGAAAGGTTAAAGAGGGCTTAGTGGTGAGTGACAAAATGGATAAAACCGTTGTGGTAGCCGTGGAAACCAGAAAAGTCCACCCACTCTATAAGAAGGCTATCAGGGTTACCAAAAAATATAAGGCTCATGACGAAAATAATGCCTGTAAAATTGGAGACAAAGTGAAGATTGTCGAGACTCGCCCTTTGTCTAGGGAGAAGAGATGGCGGGTAATAGAGATAATGTCTAAAAGAGAGGTAGCTGAAGCCAAGCCATAACAAAAGAATGATTCAGGCTTATACCAGACTGAAGATAGCAGATAATACTGGGGCTAAGCAAATTATGTGCATTAATGTCCCTGTTGGAGCGAGGAAATATGCTCATATAGGTGACATTATTGTAGCCACGGTGAAGCGAGCGGTGCCCCATGGGATGGTGAAAAAGGGCGAGGTAGTGCGGGCTGTGGTGGTGCGTGTGGCTAAGTCCTATCGCCGCTCTGACGGCTCTTATATCAGATTTGATGAAGATGCCGCAGTCATTCTTGGTGATAAAGATAATCCTAAGGGCAGCCGTATTTTTGGTCCTGTAGCCCGAGAACTTAGAGATAAAAACTTTGCCAAGATAATATCCTTGGCCCCCGAGGTCTTGTAAAATGAAAATCAGAAAAGATGATACGGTTGTCATAATTGCTGGCAAAGACAGTGGGAAAAAGGGGAAGGTTCGCCGTGCCCTCCTCAACGAAGATAGAGTGATAGTGGAGGGACTTAATATGATTAAGCGCCACTCGCGAGCTCGTAAAGCTGCTCGACAGGCTGGCATAATTGAACTTGAAGCTCCAATTCATGTATCCAACGTAATGTTGGTATGCGAGAAATGTGGCAAACCCACGCGAATTAGTTTCCGCTTTTTGGACGATGGCAAAAAAGTGCGAATTTGCAATTCATGTCAAGAGGTGATTGACTAAGGGATTTGGTTATGAAATCTCGCTTGGAAGAAAAATATTTAACTGAAGTAGCTCCTCAGCTTAAAGCTGGACTAGGCTATGACAATATAATGCAATTGCCCAAGTTGAGAAAGATTGTGCTTAGCATTGGTTTGGGCGAAGCAACGCAGGAGCCTAAAGCTCTTGAATCAGCGGAGAAGGACCTAGCTACAATTTCGGGGCAACATCCGGTGACGACACGGGCAAAAAAGTCTATCTCCGCTTTCAAACTACGGGCTGGTGTGCCTATTGGGATGATGGTGACTTTGCGAGGTAAGCGAATGTATGATTTTTTTGACAAACTGGTTAATGTTGTTCTACCTAGGTTTCGAGATTTCCGCGGAGTATCACGGGATTCGTTCGATGGCCGAGGAAACTACAGCCTGGGCATGAAAGAACAGATAGTTTTCCCTGAGATTGATTACGATAAGGTAGACAAAATTCGTGGCCTCGAGGTAACCATTGTTACTACGGCCAAGAACGATGATGAAGGCAGGACTTTGTTGGAACTAATGGGCATGCCTTTCAGGAGGACTTGATATGGCGAAATTATCTAGGATTGTCAAGTCAGAGCGCCCGCCAAAATATAAAGTGCAGCAACGTAATCGCTGTAAGTTATGTGGTAGGCCGCGTGCTTATATGCGTAAATTTGGCTTGTGTCGTATTTGTTTCCGAGAACTTGCTTTGACTGGTGTAATCCCTGGGGTAAGAAAGTCAAGCTGGTAAAGAAAAATGACAATTATTGACCCTATCGCTGATATGCTGACCAGGATACGCAACGCTATCATGGCAAGTCACGAGAGTGTGCTTGTGCCCTCCTCTAAAATGGAGCTTTCTATCGTTAAAATACTTAAGGAAGAGGGTTTTATTGACCGTTATGAAGTGCTTAAAGGGAAACCGCAGCCAATGATAAAAATCCACCTCAAGTACACCGATGAGCAGCCCGCAATCTTAGGTTTAGAAAGAGTGAGCAAGTCAGGCCTGAGGGTCTATGTGGGAGGGCGTGAAATCCCCCGCGTCTATGGGGGCTTTGGTATTGCCATTCTATCCACATCCAAAGGCATTATGACTGGCCAGAAAGCATGGCGGCAGCATCTTGGCGGTGAAATTCTGTGCTATGTATGGTAAATTAACTTAGGAGCTGTAAATTATGTCTCGTATTGGCTTGCTTCCCATTGCTATCCCTCGGGGTACAGAGGTAAAGATCAATGGAAGCGAAGTTGTGGCAAGAGGAAGCAAAGGAGAACTCCGTCGTCGATTGCACCCTGCCATTTCTATTGCTTTGAAGGACGGGTGCTTGATTGTAACCCGCCCTAGTGATAGTAAGATCCATCGTTCTTTACATGGGCTCACTCGCAGCCTTTTGGCAAATATGGTTACAGGGGTGAGTGAAGGTTTTGAAAAAATCCTGGAAATAAATGGCGTGGGCTATAGAGCGCAGAAAACTGGCGACAAGCTGTTGCTTCAAGTGGGATATGCCAATGCTGTGGAGTTCCCCCCCCCTCCTGGTATTAGTATCACCGTTGAGGGGACAAATCGCATTCGCGTCACTGGTATTGATAAAGAACTAGTTGGAGAAACGGCTGCTAAAATTCGGGCGATACGCCCTCCTGACTCCTATAAAGGGAAAGGCATTAAATACTTGGGTGAGAAGCTACGTCTTAAACCTGGCAAATCGGGCAAAGTAGGTAAGAAATAGTGACTATAATGAGCGGGAAAGATTCAAAAGCAATCAAAAAGATACGACACAGACGGGTGAGGCAAAAAGTAGCGGGAACGATATCACGTCCTCGATTATGTGTCTTCCGTAGCTTGAATCATATCCATGCCCAGCTTATCGATGATTCTATGGGCCAGACTTTGGTCTCAATGAGCACTCTTGACTCTCAGGTGAGAAGCAAGACCGATGGAATGGGAAAAAGCAAGAAAGCCGAAATCGTGGGGGCTTTGCTTGCGGAGAAAGCATTAAATAAAGGGATCAAGCAGGTGGTTTTTGACCGTGGTGGCTGTAAATATCATGGCAGAGTTAAGGCTTTAGCTGAGGCTGCCAGGAAAGCTGGATTGGAATTTTGAGGATTAACTTATGAAGGCAGTTACTAAAATAAGAGGGAAGAGGGCCAAAATCGATGCCTCAGAACTGACTCTCGAAGAGAAACTGTTAGGCATCGACCGTGTAACTAAAGTGGTCAAAGGTGGTAGACACCTTCGGTTCAGAGCTTTAGTGGTAGTTGGCGATGGCCAGGGACATGTCGGATTTGGTTTAGCTAAAGCGGCAGCGGTTCCTGAAGCAGTTCGCAAAGCAGGTACTGTGGCGAAGAAGGGGCTGATTGAGGTGCCTATGAAGGGCAGTACCATCCCTCATGAAATTCTAGCCAAGTTTGGTGCGTCTAAGATCTTACTAAAACCGGCAGCGCCGGGCACAGGCTTAATTGTCGGTAGTACTGCTCGAGCAGTGCTTGAATTGGCAGGCATAAAAGACGTCCTTGGCAAATCGTTTGGTGGACCGAGCAAAGTCAATGTAGCTAAGGCGACGATGCTTGCCTTATCTAACTTGAGAAAAACTGAGGAAGCGGCGATTCAAACTGATGTTGAAACTCAGGAAGAGAAGGTAGATGAAACAGAATGAATTAAGGCCTCCTGTAGGTGCTAAGCACAAGAGGAAACTCGTAGGTCGGGGGAATGGCAGCGGGCATGGCACCTATTCGGGGCGGGGGTGCAAAGGGCAAAAGTCTCGCTCTGGTGGTGGCGTGCGCCTTGGCTTTGAAGGCGGGCAGTTGCCTTTGATAAAACGGCTACCACGAAAAAGGGGATTCACTAACATTTTTAAAACTAAATATAATGTTGTCAACGTGGGAAAGCTGGCCATTTTTCCCCCAGGAACTGAAGTAACTCCTGAGGAATTGCTTCGGGCAGGGTTGATTAACACCACGGGTAATCCAACCAAAATTCTCGGCGTTGGCGATATTCAGCATCCATTGCTAGTTAGTGCTAACAAATTCTCTTCATCGGCGGAGAAAAAAATTCTGGCTGCTGGAGGGAAGATAAAGCAGGCTTAGAATGGAGCGCAAAACGACCCGACCACGTCTCGTCCAGGCAATGATGGACATATGGACATTGCCTGATTTGAGGCGAAAAATTCTTTTCACACTTGGTATGCTTGTGGTTTTTCGCTTTATGACTCACGTTCCCTTGCCCGGCGTGGACATCGCGAAGTTGCAACAATACATCGGGACAAGCCCCCTCTTCGGCATGCTTAACCTTTTTGCCGGTGGTGCCATGGAGAAGTTTAGTGTGGCTGCTCTGGGCGTTTATCCGTACATCACTGCGTCTATAATTATGCAATTGCTAGTCCCGGTAATCCCCAGGCTTCAGGCTCTATCCCAGGAGGGGGAACTTGGTCAAGAGAAAATCAACCGAATTACTCACTTAGCAACTATACCTTTGGCTGCCCTTCAAAGCTATGCTATGATTGCTTTGTTACGTGCCCAAGGAGTTACTATTGCGCCGCTTACATCATTGACCATAGCCAACATAATAATAACAATGATCGCTGGAACGATATTCCTCGTGTGGCTAGGTGAATTGATTACCGAGCGTGGTGTCGGGAACGGGATATCGATAATAATCTTTGCCGGTATCGTGACTGACCTGCCTGGGATAGTGGGTCGTGGCATTGTTGCTGCTGTTGGCGGACAGCCCGGGGGGTTGATCGCCTATATTATTATAACCTTAGCTATGGTGGTGCTTATAGTCATATTTGTTGAAGCTCATCGCCGTATTCCTGTGCAGTATGCTCGGAGCACTTTTCGCAGTGGCCGTATGTATCGCCAATCAGGTTCAACCTACATACCATTGCGAGTCAATACTGCGGGAATGATACCTCTCATTTTTGCCATTGCCCTAATGCAACTTCCCGGTACGATAGCTACATATTTTATGAATCCAAGCACTGAAAACCCGAATTTCTGGAATACAATCTGGAATGTGTTTCAGGCTAACACCGCACTCTACAACGGGTTGTATTTTGCCTTAGTAGTTGGTTTCACTTTATTCTACACTATGGTCATATTCGAGCAAATGAACCTGCCTCAAACTTTGCAACAGCAAGGCGGCTTCATCCCTGGAGTTCGACCCGGCAAGGCAACGGCTGATTATTTGAATGGAATCATAAAGCACATTACCTTTGGTGGCGCCTTCTTTCTAGCTGTAGTGGCAATTATACCCTTCATTGCTCAAAATATTAGCGGTGTTAATTTGGTAATCCAGAGCACCGCCATGCTTATAGCTGTTGGTGTGGCCTTGGATACCATGAAGCAATTAGAGGCTCAACTAACCATGCGCCGCTACGAGGGTTTCCTAAAATAATGTACATCATTATTCTAGGTGCTCCGGGGGCAGGGAAGGGAACTCAGGCAGATATTCTCTCTCAAGAGATGAATTTACCTCATATAGCCTCCGGGGATTTGTTTCGTCAGGCGTTAGAGGAAAAGACCAAGGTTGGTCTCTTGGCGAAAAGCTATATGGATAAAGGAGAATTAGTTCCGGATGAAATAGCCATAAAATTGATTCTGGAAAGAATTAATCAGCCTGACTGTGTCTCTGGCTGCCTTTTCGACGGCTTTCCCCGGACTTTGCATCAAGCTAAAGTTCTAGACAAAGCCCTTAAGGAGCAAGGAAAAACCATAGATAAAGCAATATACATTGAAGTGCCTAATGAAGAGCTAGTGAAACGCCTCAGTGGAAGATGGCTTTGCCGGACTTGTCAGACGCCATATCACATAATAAATTCACCGCCTAAAACGCCGGGGAAATGTGATAAATGCGGTGGTAAATTGTATCAACGTTCTGATGACAGGGAGGAAACAGTAAAGGACCGACTTAGTATTTTCTTTGCTCAAACTGTTCCCATACTTGATTATTATAAAAAACAAGGTAAACTAATTAGGGTCAATGGTAACCTGGGGATGCAGGGGGTAGCTAGAGAAATAATCTCTGCGCTCAAAGCAGGGATAAAATAAATGGTGATTATAAAATCTGACGAGGAAATAGTTATTATGAGAAAATGTGGCAAAATCCTCGCCGCTGTTTTAGATAAGCTAAGGGCGGAAGTAAGACCGGGGATTAAGACTGGCCAATTGGACATAATGATGGCTGAAGAATCGAAGAAGAGGGGAGTTATACCTTCCTTTAAGAATTATCGCGGCTTTCCTGCGAATTTATGTGTTTCGGTAAATGATGAGATAGTCCACGGCATTCCTGGTGAACGAATACTACAGGAAGGAGACATCGTCTCTTTAGATGTAGGTGCAAAACTTAATGGCTTTCATACCGATGCCGCCGTAACTATTGGTGTGGGGCGGATAAGTAAGGAGGCCGCGGATCTTATCGCGGTCACAGAAGGTAGTTTAAAGTCAGGCATCGCTCAAGCGATAAGTGGGGCATGGGTAGAAGATATCTCATCTGCTATTCAACATTACGTTGAATCAAAAGGATTTTCTGTGGTTAGAGAATATACCGGGCATGGAGTAGGTCGGGACTTGCATGAAGAGCCCCAAATACCTAATTTTGTAATTGGAAAAGGTCTCTTGCTTCGTAAGGGCATGACTCTGGCTATTGAGCCTATGGTTAATGCTGGAGATTGGCACACTAAATTGGCGGCTAATCAATGGACGGTGCTTACCGCTGATGGAAGTCTTTCAGCACATTTTGAACATACCATTGCCATAACTGATAATGAAGCTGAAGTACTTGTTTAGGTATTGTGTAAGAAATGGCTAAGAAAGAGAGGATAGAAGTTGAAGGCAAGGTGATTACAGTCTTACCTAATACCATGTTTCGCGTCGAATTGGCCAATGGACATCAGGTATTGGCTCATATCTCGGGCAAAATGAGAAAGCACTATATCAAGATTTTGCCGGGGGATAGGGTTCTGGTAGAACTTTCCCCTTATGATTTAAGCCGGGGCAGGGTTACCTATCGGCTTAAATAGTTTGACAGGTTAACTAAGAA
>JBGPRV010000060.1:0-7622 GCA_041489785.1 Dehalococcoidia bacterium
AGACCGGTAAAAAGAGGGCAGTTTTCAGCACTTATGTGTAGGATTGTATGCCCGTATTCGCGCTTTGTTCCCCGAGTTACCTGGCCACCCAAGTTGTAAACGATAGACTGCATCCCGTAGCAAATGCCCATCACCGGTAGATGGCTCTCATAAATATATGGCGAAGGCAGAGGAGCGCCGGAATCATAAACGCTAGCCGGACCTCCCGAGAGGATAAACCCTCGTGGGTTAAGGGAAGCTATTTTCTCCCAGGGCGTGTCATGAGGCACAAGCTCACAATAAACGTGGCATTCCCGTACCCGTCTGGCAATGAGCATGCTATATTGAGACCCAAAGTCGAGCACTACTATAGTTTCACGCTCGCTTGGGGGTAACTTAGGCTCAACTACAGGTTGCTCGCCGCGCAACTCTTTGGCTAGCCCCAGATAAGTGGAGACTTCGATATCATCGCTGGCAGCAATTCTGTGGCTTTCTACCTTCTTTTTCACTGCAGATTTACGGTGGTGAATACATTTAGCTTATCACTATCCTGAACTATTATCAACCCGAGAGTACTCGTTCATAATGATTAGTGACACTTTTTGTCATTGCGAGGAACGGAAGTGACGAAGCAATCTTGTGGGGCTGCTGGGGATAGAGATTGCCACGCCCCGACAGGTCAGGGCTTGCAATGACACGGAGTAAAAGAAAGGAACTTCTGACTCAGGCAAGCACCATGCTATACTAACACTAAGAAAGATGGGTGCTTTACAACGGGAAATTAAGAAAGGAGTTAAAATCCTCCAAAAGGGTGGGGTGATTGCCTTCCCTACCGACACGGTCTATGGTCTAGGGGCTGACGCCTTCAATCCCACAGCCGTAGAAAGGATTTATGAGATAAAAAACCGGCCCAAGTATCAGCCATTTCCCTTGCTTATCGCTGATGTAAAGCAACTGACTGCTCTGGCCAAGCCAATACCAGAAATTGCCTGGTTTTTGGCAAGGCGGGTTTGGCCCGGCGGGTTAACTCTGGTTTTATCAAAAACAGATTCGGTGCCTGCCTATCTAGCATCAGGCCCCACCATAGCAGTACGTATTCCTAACCACCCTGTTTGTCTGGCTCTCATTCAACACCTGGGGAATCCCCTAATCGGAACCAGCGCCAATATTAGTGGCCAGCCGGCTGCCTTAACTGCCGAGGAAGTTGGACAACAGTTGGGAGGAAAAATCGACCTTATTATCAACGGAGGCAAATGTCCCGGCGGCAAGGAATCCACAATAGTAGATATTACCCATGAACCGCCGATAATTTTGCGTCAGGGCATCATACCCTCGCATGAGATTGACAAAGCATATAAAGAATATTTGGAGGCAAAGTGAGTCGCATTGCTATAGGTTGTGACCACCGTGGCTTCGCTTTAAAGGAACTAATTATGCCCTTCCTGCAAAACGCGGGCCATAGCTATCAAGATTTTGGTTGCTACAACACTAAGCCTGTGGATTATCCTGACATCGCTCAGAAAGTTGGGGAGGCAGTAGCATCTGGCAATTTTGACCTGGGCATTCTAATATGCAATACAGGCATAGGCATGTGCATAGCCGCCAACAAAATAAAGGGTATAAGGGCGGCTTTATGCCACAACTCATTTACAGCACAACGAGCTCGCCAGCACAACGATGCCAACGTTTTGTGCCTCGGGGGAGAGGATATAGATACCAAGTCAGCTTTGGAAATCGTCAAAACTTTCTTAACCACGGATTTTGAAGGCGGCAGACACGTACAAAGGGTAAATAAAATAAGAGCTTTGGAAGGAAATTCCTCAGAATAATAGACTTGTCTCTTAAGGGGTACAACCTGAGGGGCAGTTATTTTGCCAGGTCACACCACATATCGACTTCTTAAGTCATGGGACAACTTAGCCGTTAATTCCAGCGCCTGATTTGCTGCTTCCAGCGACAAGCTTGCCAGGGTACAAGAAGGAGTTATCAGCCCTTGAGCTATGATTTGCTTGAACTTAACACCATCCCTGGTAAATGGAGCCATAGCTTCTTCCAGACGGTCACGAAGACCGGACAAAGATTCTTTAGCTAAAACCTCTTCCTCGTTTGGGACTATTCCCCAGGCAATGCTGCCACCACGCTCAAGAAATGATTTCACCTTACCCGAGTGAGTGCTTAGAGAAGAAGCATAGTTATAGGCATCAAAGCTGAGAATATCGATTGTGGTGTCTAGAATGACTGACCAGTTAGTGTTTCCGCAGCAGTGCAATCCCTTTATCCCTTTAATTCCCCTGAACACCTCTTCTAGCAGAACAGGCACTTTTTCCTCAGGGATAGGAGTGAACACCGAGCCTAAAGAAACTAAATAGGGCTCGTCAACAAAGATAATAGGGTTAGGCGATATTTCCTTCAAGATATTTTCCTGCCATGAAGCTTTTAGCCGCAGGAACTTAGCCGCGGCTTCCGCTAAAGTGTCATCATAGAGAATGCCCAGACCATCCTGACGGGTAACCGCCAAGCCCCAGGTAATGGGACCTGTTACCTGCCCTTTGACTATCTTACTACCTGTGGCTTTGGCGAGAAAAGCATAAAGCCCGGCAGCATATTCGGTCGAAATGCCATATTTATGGGCATTATCCTGCTCACAATCAGTGTAGATTTGCTCTAGCTCGCTCTCAAAATTAGCCGATGGCTCGATGTGAATTTTGTCCCCCCTCATAACCACCCCCGGAAAACCCTCGCTGAATTGGATAATCATGTTTTCCTTGGGAGAGCGCCTCGGTAATTGTGGCCAGATGGGAATGTCAGGAAGATATTTCATAATAATGGAACAGGCCTCATCAGGATTCGTGTGAGGCATGCTGCCGATAGCAGTGGGCAAACACCCAAACTCAAGCCTGGCTGACATCTTCCCCCCTACCTAAATACTTGCCAATTAGCAGCCCTAGCTCTTTTCTTTTCTTTTCTGGTATGTATTTCATCTCAGTGGCTATAGCATATTTAAGAGTGCTAGCACAGGCACAATCTCGTTTCTGCGGTATGGAAGGTAGCAGTAACTTCAAAATTCTCTTGACAGTATCAATGCCCTTCCGCAAGTTGGTTAAAATCATCTCTGTAGTCACTGATTCATAATTCGGATGCCAGCAATCATAATCGGTGACAATAGCCAGTGTGGCATAGCATATTTCCGCTTCTCGGGCTAACTTGGCTTCAGGCAAAGCTGTCATCCCAATAACATCAGCACCCCAAGAGCGGTAAAGCTGCGACTCAGCCTTGGTGGAGAACTGCGGACCTTCCATAACTAGATAAGTACCACCTTTATGCACCTTAGCCCCAACTTTAGTGCTTGCCTCAAACGAGAGTTGACTCAAAACATGACAGAAGGGTTCTGCGAGAGAGACATGTCCTACTATCCCACCGGTGAAAAAAGTACTGGCTCTCCCTTTGGTGGCATCAATTAGCTGGTCAGGAATGACTATGTCCAGAGGCTCTATCTCTTCCCTGAGACTGCCCACAGCGCTTACAGAGATAATCCTTTCTACCCCCAGAGATTTCAAGGCATAGATATTGGCTTTCGCCGGTAGTTCACTGGGGCCTATTCGATGTCCTTCGCCATGTCTGGGGAGAAAGGCAACCCTTACTCCTTCTAGATTTCCCAAGATGATAGCGTCGCTGGGTTCGCCAAAGGGCGTGCTTACCTTCACTTTCTCCACCCCTGTCATCCCTTCCATCTTATAAAGCCCGCTTCCGCCAATGACGCCAACTTTTGCTTCAGGCATTTTGCATTCACCTACCATTTAGAAGATAAACATCGCTCTAATAAAGTTCTTTCCAAAAACATATTTTGTAAGCTGTCACCCTTAAACGGGGATGTACTCAGGAGCCCTGATTTCAACGAGCTTGATGGCTTCTGACTCGCATTCCACGGCACAAACTCCACAACCGAAACACTTTTCTGAGTTTACCTGCGCCTTGAGTTTCTTTTCCCCCGAGATTTTGACCATTTCCAGCGCTTCAAAAGGACACCTCTCCACGCAAGTCTGACACCCTTTGCAAGTTGTCTTGTCCACCTCCGCCTGAAATCTGCTCTTAGCCACCCCTTTCTCCAGGACACCATACTTAGTAAGAGGATAGTAAAAGACACAGCAGTCGGCGCAGCAATTGCAAATCACATTGGGAACTCCGGAATTGTTATACACACTATGTATGAGGCCAGCCTCTTCCGCAACGTCCATTACCTTCATCGCCTCATCCTTAGTCAGTTCCTTACCGGTCCCTCTGGTTATGGCATATTCGGCTGCTCGGTTAACCTGAATACAAACCTCAGTTGGCAAATCACACCTTGTGGCTATTCTTCGACAAGAGCAGTGAGCTAGGGCAAGCTTGGTGGCCTTATCAAGGATAGCCTCCACATCCTCAGACGGAAGGAGCTTTGTTCCTTTGGAGATAGCTTTTCTGGCTGGAATTACCCTCCACACAGGCATTTTCCAGGTCTGAACGGCCTTCGCCCAATCAGCATACCATTCTGCCTGGCAGAAATCTTCCCAGAGGTCGAGGAGCTCACGCCCCCAAACGCCATCCAATCTCACATCAGTGGCCGTGCCATCATGGAGCTGAAATATATCCCTGGCAAACCGATAGCCCTTAGAAGTCATAAAGATGACCCCTTTCTCAAAAAGCCCCTTGAGTATATTGTTCACCTTTTCTTCTTTCTTGCCCAGCTTCTGGGCAAGCTCAGCCACAGGGCAAGGAAGAGAAGCTACTATCTCCACTTCTTCCTTACCCATGAGCCTTTTGAGCACCTTCCTAATCCTCTCCGACCCAACATAACCAAGCTTCTCAGCTAAGACTACGTAAGCGTCTCCCATTTGTGCGCCTCCTTCTTATTTTGCGTAATGAAAAACATAATCCCCTGCTTCTCCATCCCCCATCTCACCTCCCCTTCTTCTTCAAGATATTTCAGGTGAGCCAAAGCTTCTCCAAAAGCAAACCACTTTTGCGCCGGGGGGAATAAATCCCAGGATTTGTAACTTATATCCCAGGTCATTTGTGATGCGATCTGGAAGGCGTTTTGCTTACCTTTTCCCAGAATAGAGATGACTTCCTTAAGCCGTATTTGGTGGTGCTGCTTCAGTTCTTGAATTCTCTCTTTTTGATTCCTGAAGATACTCCTATGTCCAGGCAGTACAAGTTCAACGTCCAAATCATAAACTTTGTCCAGGCTCATCAGATATTCTTTTAATGGATTTCGCTCTTCGGCGGAGAGGGTGATATTCGGAGTTATATCAACAAGGATATGGTCACCACATATGAATATTTTCTTGCTGGGCTCGTAAAGACAGATGTGACCTTCAGTATGTCCCGGGGTTTCAATACATTCAAATAGGTAATCCCCGATGCTTATCGTATCGCCGTCCTTTGAGACACACAAGTTCAAGGAATTATTTGGGCTATATCTGCGACCGGGGTGGCTTCCGATAGCCCTTTCAAGCTCCTCTCCAGGAAAGCCGCATTGACGAGCAAAATCAATCTGCTTCTCCCAATGCTCAGGCGTAGCAGTCCTGATAATTTCCGCATCTGCCCAGCCAAAGTAGATTTTCGCCCCCTCACCGGCGAGAGTTGACACTAAACCTGCGTGGTCTGCATGCATGTGCGTGATGAAGAAATCGGCTTGCTTTGAGTCCACGCCACATTCGTTTAATCCGGAAACTAGTGCCGCCATGCAATCCTCTCGATTCCATCCAGTATCAATAATTAAAGACCGCTCTGTCCCCTTTATAACATAAGAGTTGGTGGCTTTTAGAGGACTTCCAGGGAGAGGAACCTTAATTCTATAAAGACCTGGTAAGATTTCCTCGAACAATGTTCTTTAAAATCCTTCTCGCGATATTGACCACGAACATAGTGTAACTTTAATCACGTTGGTCCTATGTGAATTCAAACCTAGCATATTTTCCTAGAATTGTCCACCATCGAGCCTCTTTTTTCCCGCAGGGGTATTGCATTTTACTACATCTAGTGGTAAAATGTTTTCACACCACAATGTTTAGGAGAAATTTGTGAACTGTCCTTATTGTGGCAAGCAGGAATCAAGGGTGATAGATTCTCGGAGTCTAGACGAAGGGGTGAGACGCCGAAGGAAATGCCTCGCCTGCAATGCTCGCTTCACTACTTACGAGCGTGTACAGCCACATGATATCTTCGTTATTAAGAAGGATGGACGGCGTGAGGAATTCAGCCGGGATAAGCTCTTTCTGGGTATTCGCAAAGCTTGCGAGAAACGCCCCCTTCCTACAGGCGCCATTGATAAGTTTGTGGACACTATCGAGGCTGAGCTTTACAAGGTGGGCAAAAGCGAGGTCTCCAGTTCCTATATTGGTGATTTGGTCATGGAGGGATTAAAGAAACTAGACCACATTGCTTACATTCGCTTTGCCAGTGTTTATCGGGAATTTGCTGATATCGGCGCTTTAAAACAAGAAGTGGATAGCTTGGCGGTACGAAGAGAACTAACGCCAGCAAACCAGCTACCGCTGCCCTCTTCTGAGGCAGTGAATTCCCTCGTTGGTCGCAAGAGGAGATAAAATGCCCAAAACCCGTCGGAAAGAGAACCAAAAGACTATTGGTCGCGATAGAGTGGCTCAAGCTGTTTTCGCTGCTGCCGAGTCCATGGGTATAAGTGATAGGAAATTGCTGGAAAAGTTTACGGAACAAGTGAGCCAGCGCCTAGAGATGGCTCACCCCTTACCAGGCATGGAGAAATTGGTTCCTCGGCAAACCAAACAACCTGTGTCTTCCTCTCAGATTCGGGCAATGGTTAAGGAAATTCTAACTGCCGATGAATTTTCTCCCCAAGCCAAAAGCCAAGTTATTTCTGGAATCAAACTTAGTGATAATGCCTTAAGAGTTCTGGAAAGGAGATATTTAACAAAAGATGGGGAAGGGAAGGTTATCGAGACCCCACAAGAGCTATTTCGCCGCGTCGCCAAGCACATTGCCTCAGCCGAGCTTAGCTACAATCCTAATGCGGATGTCTCCCCCTATGAAGAAGCTTTTTACCAACTAATGGAAAACCTGGAGTTTTTACCTAATTCCCCTACTCTAATGAATGCCGGTCACGAACTAGGACAATTATCAGCTTGCTTTGTTTTACCTATTAAGGATTCTATGGAGTCTATTTTTGATGCGGTTAAATATACTGCCTTGATTCATAAAAGTGGTGGTGGCACCGGTTTTTCCTTTTCCCGACTTAGACCAGAAAGGGATAGAGTGGGTTCCACAGGTGGCATTGCGAGCGGCCCTGTTTCTTTCATGCGAGTCTTTGATGCCACCACCGATGTCATAAAGCAAGGCGGCATGCGCCGCGGAGCCAATATGGCAATACTCAATGTTGAGCATCCTGACATCTTGAGATTCATCGAGGCTAAGGAGAACTCGGAAGCTCTGACTAATTTTAACCTCTCCGTAGCTGTGACCGATGAGTTTATGAAAGCGGTGGAAAAAGGCACCGATTACAATTTGGTGAGTCCGCGAACTGGAGATGTGGTGGATAAGCTTAATGCCAGAGAGGTGTTTAACAAAATAGTTGACATGGCCTGGCGCACCGGCGACCCGGGTGTTGTGTTTATCGATGAGATAAACAG
>JBGPRV010000061.1:0-7454 GCA_041489785.1 Dehalococcoidia bacterium
TCCCCTCTCTGGGCACTACCTTTTCGCCTTCCTTTATGTACCTTGCGGTACTTCACTCGTTTCGGCTGTAGCATTTTTCTCCTTCACTTCAGGGATAATATCGCCCTTATAAATCCACACTTTAACCCCAATACGCCCCATTACAGTATGAGCTTCAACAAGACCGTAATCAATATTGGCACGTATCTTATGCAACGGCATTTGACCTTGACGGAGGGTTTCCTTTCTAGCAATTTCATTCCCACCAAGTCTTCCAGCGCACTTTACCTTTATTCCCTTAGCACCAGCTTGCAAAGTTCGGAAGGTCGCTTGCCTCATAGCCCGGCGGAAGGGGATTCTCTCTTCAAGCCGCTCAGCTATGCTCCGAGCTACCAAAAGAGCTTCGAGCTCAGGGTGCTCAACTTCCCTAATGGTCAATCTAATTTTATCCCCACTGACCTTTTCCAGGTCCGACTTTAATACTTCCACATTTTGTCCCCCCCGACCAATCAAGATGCCAGGACGAGCTGAGTAAAGAGTTAAATGTATCTCGTCCCCCGGACGTTCAATTTCCACCCGAGCAACTGCTCCTCCAAGACATTTTTGTTCCACAACTCTGCGTAGCTTTAAATCATCTAACAAAAACCGAGTATAGTTCTTCTCAGCATACCACCTGGCCCGCCAATCCTGGTTAATACCCAGCCTGAAACCATAAGGATGAACTTTTTGTCCCAAAACTATTCCTCCTCTTCGGTAACGAAAACTGTAATATTGCTAGACCGTTTTAAGATAGGACTAATCCTCCCTTTCGACTGAGGGCGAAATCTCTTCAAGGTACGCCCTTGATCAGCAAATATATCAGTGATTCTAAGCTCAGCAGGCGACATTTGAAAATTGTTTTCAGCATTGGCTACTGCTGATTTGATTACCTTAGCCACGGCCTTGGCTGTAGGGGTAGGCAAAAAGCTGAGGATACTCAATGCCTCGTCAACTTTTTTGCCTCTAACCATATTTATCACTAAACGAACTTTCTGAGGCGAAATGCCAATTCCATTAGCTACTGCTCTTACCTTCATTGCGTCTTATGTTTTCGCCACCTGTTCAGTTATTTTAGCTTTGGTGACATGGCCCCTGAATGTCCTGGTAGACGCAAATTCTGCCAGTTTATGCCCCACCATATTTTCAGTGATGAAAATGGGCACATGTTTCCTGCCATTATGCACTGCAATAGTATGACCTATCATTTGGGGCAAAATAGTAGAGGCACGGGACCATGTCTTTATCACCGTTTTCTCGCCCGAATTATTAAGCGCTTCTATTTTCTTAAGCAATTTAACATCGCAAAAAGGGCCCTTCTTAAGCGACCGTGACATTTTCCCTCCTTCGTTTGAGGATCATCTTATCTGACGTTTTACGGCGACGTGTCTTAGCCCCCAAAGCTGGCTTTCCCCAAGGGGTTTTGGGATTCATTCCTCGCGGATTTCTGCCCTCCCCACCTCCATGTGGGTGGTCACGAGGAGTCATAGCAGAACCCCTGACCGTAGGCCGCCAACCTGACCATCTTCTCTTTCCAGCTTTGCCCAACTTTATATTTTCATGGTCAACGTTACCTATCTGACCAACAGTAGCCCAGCACTTTTGATGAAATTTACGTAGTTCACCCGAAGGGAGTTTAAGTACAACATATTTGCCCTCCTTGCTTATAATTTGGGCGGAACTCCCTGCGCTATGAACAAGCTTTCCCCCTTTGCCCGGCTCAAACTCAACATTATGCACTAAAGTTCCCACAGGAATAGACTCCAATGGCAGAGCATTCCCAGATTTTATATCAACATCCTCGCCCGCCTGTACAGTATCACCCAACTTGATGTCCAAAGGGGCGAGTATATAGCGCTTTTCTCCATCAGCATAATGAATTAGGGCAATGCGAGCTGCCCTATTAGGGTCATATTCAATGGAAGCTACTTTTCCTGGAACGGTAATTTTATCCCTCTTAAAATCGATAAGGCGAAGTTTGCGCTTACTGCCGCCACCGCGGTGACGCACCGTTATAACACCCCGGCTATTACGCCCTGCCTTCTTCTTCAGCGGCGCCAGTAAGGATTTCTCAGGAGCTACTCCAGTTAGCTCTTCAAAAGTAGCGCCAGACATAAATCTCCTGCCTGGAGAAGTTGGCTTATAAGTCTTTAATCCCACGAATCGCTCCTTATTTATGCGTCCTTTGCCAGCGAGTCTTCTTAAGAAGCTTCTTATGCTGGTGCTTGGACATCTTCTTTCTTCTCCACTTGGTAACTGAACCCATTAGACACCCTCAAAGAAAGTAATTTTGTTCCCCGGTGCCAAGGTAACTATTGCCTTTTTCCAAGGTGAGCTAGTTACTTGTCTCCTGCCAAATTTTCTTGTCTTGCCAGGCACCGTCATCACATTTACCTTGCTTACCTTTACCTTAAAAGCTAGTTCTACTGCTTCCTTAATCTGAGACTCGGTAGCCTTGCCCGCCACTTCAAAGGCATATTTATCTTTCTCCTTAAGGGAAGTAGCCTTCTCTGTAATTAAAGGACGCCGCAGAACTTCGTAAAGATGCAATTTATTTACCCCAAATTTGCTCAATGTTGCGTATTGCCGGCACAGTGGCTACCAGCATTTTATAGGAAAGCAAATCCAATACATTAATTAGAGCCGAAGGTAGGACTTTGACCTCAGGCAAATTAGCCGCTGATTTAACCACATTGGGTGTGGATTGAGCAGTAAGAATCAAAGTGGAAGAATCGATGCCGAGCGAAGACAGAACATTTATCATGTCTTTTGTCTTTGGTCCTTTAAAATCAAGTTCCTGTACCAGTCTTATATTTCCCTCTCTAACTTTAGCGGAGAGGAGACATTTCAAAGCTAACCTCCTCATTTTCTTGGGCATCGATTGGCGATAGGTGCGCGGCTTGGGGCCAAAAACTACCCCCCCACCCCTGAGAAGGGGTGATTTTATATCCCCCCTTCGCGCTCTGCCAGTATGCTTTTGGGCATAAAGCTTCCTTGTGCTCCCACTAACTTCCCCCCTAGTCTTGGTAGACGCAGTACCTTGACGTCCATTTGCTAATTGTCTTACCATCGCTTGGTGCACTACGGCCTCATTAAAGGGAAGCGCAAAAATAGCCTGGCTAAGCTCTATTTGCTCAGCAACTTCACCGTTTAGGCTATAAACTGGCACTTGCACTTCTTGTTACCTTACTTTCTCAATTACTAACAGCCCCCCATCGGCTCCAGGTACTGCACCCTTCACCAAAAGCAAATTGCGCTCTGGGTCAGCTTGCATTACCTCGAGGTTACGCGCTGTTACTCTCCTATTTCCCATATGCCCCGCCATGCGTTGCCCTTTAAGCACCCGACCGGGAAAAGTGGTAGCTCCGATTGAACCAGGGGCGCGATGACGGTCAGTTTGGCCATGGGTCTTTGGCCCACCAGCAAAATGATGCCGCTTAACTCCGCCAGCAAAGCCCCTGCCCTTAGAAAAGCCAATGACATTTATCAAGTCACCATGCTTTAGGAAGCCAACATCCACTTTGTCACCACGCTTGACCGAGCTAATATCATCAGCCCTGAATTCGCGAAGATAGCGAACATTCTCTAAGCCTCGAAGATGTCCTTTCTCTGGAGAGCTAAGCTGAGATTGCTTCACTTTGTTCTCAATAAAGCCCACTTGGATAGCGTCATAACCATCCCTGTCCCGGCTCTTTACCTGAGTTACCACAGAAGGCCCAGCTTGAATAGCGGTTACTGCCACCGTCTCTCCGCTTTCCTGAAACAGTTGCGTCATGCCTATTTTCTTACCAATAATGCCTGGAAACATGGTCTTACCTACAACTTAATATCTATCTCCACTCCAGATGCTAAGTCGAGCTGACTCAGGGCATCTATAGTCTTAGAACTTGGCTGCAAAACATCAATTACCCTCTTATGAGTCCTGATCTCAAACTGTTCCCTGGAATCTTTATCGATGTTAGGGCCACGAATAACACAAAATTTTTCGATATGTGTGGGTAAAGGTACTGGGCCAACCACGATAGCCCCGGTACGCTCCACTGCATCTAGTATCTGTCTCACTGCTTGATCAGCCAACCTATGATCGAAGCTTTTGATTTTGATACGAACTTTTTGCTCAGTCATCTGGTTCTTCCTACTTTAGCCACAATTTGCTCAGCCAAATTTTGAGGCAACTCTTCATAGTGATGAAAGCACATAGTATAACTCGCCCTCCCTTGACTGCGCGACCTCAAATCTCCAGCGAAACCAAATGTTTCCGCTAGAGGAACAAGACAACGGATAGCAGAGGACTCGGCGCGACTCTCAATGCTTTCGATATGAGCTCTTCGGGAGTTTAAATCGCCAATGATGTCTCCTAGGAACTCATCGGGAGTTGTTATCTCCACTTCCATAATTGGCTCGAGGATAACAGGTTTAGCTTTATCTATCCCATCCCTCATACCCATGAAGGCTGCCATCTTAAAAGCCATATCTGAAGAATCGACTTCGTGAAAACTCCCGTCATACAAAGTCACCATTACATCTATTACAGGGTAACCAGCTAATCCGCCACTTTGTAAAGCCGACTTGGCACCGGCTTCTACTGAGGGAGTAAATCCTTTAGGTATGGCCCCACTTCGAATCTGGTCACGAAACTCAAATCCGCTGCCACGCTCGCCGGGCTCGATTTTAAGCCAAACGTGCCCGTATTGTCCTTTACCGCCAGATTGACGGATAAATCTCCCTTCAGATTCCACAGAAATGGTGATTGTTTCCTTATAAGCGACCTGAGGCTTACCGGCATTGACCCTTATACCATATTCGCGAAATATACGCTCCATTAACACTTCGAGATGAAGTTCGCCCATCCCCGAAATCAGAGTTTGACCTGTTTCTTTGTCATGGTAAACCTTGAAGGTGGGATCCTCCATAGTAAGTTTAGCCAGGGAATCATCTAACTTGTCCTGGTCGACTTTACTTTTGGGTTCAACAGCCATGGAAAGCACCGGCTCAGCAAATCGTATAGCCTCAAGAAGCACTGGCCGTGCGGGCTCGCAAATGGTATCACCTGTCGAGGTCGTCTTAAGTCCCAGACTAGCTACAATGCCTCCGGTCTCAATGTGGTCAATCTCCTCACGGTGATTGGCATGCATAAGATACAGTTTTCCCAATCTCTCTTTCTTATCTATGCTGGAATTCAAGACTTGTGCTCCGGCCTTTATCCTGCCTGAGTATACACGCAAGTAGACCAGTCTGCCCATAAACGGGTCAAAAACTGTTTTAAACGCCAACGCAGAAAAAGGTTCATCATCGCTCGCCGGACGAAGGACCTTCTCTCCACTTTTAGGATCTGTAGCCGAGATGGGAGGAATATCTAGCGGCGAGGGGAGGTAATCTACAATAGCATCAAGCAATAACTGGATGCCTTCGTCTCTCACGGCACTGCCACAAAGGACAGGCACTATGCAGTTAGAAATGGTCAGCCTTCTTATAGCTGCCTTAATTTGAGAGGCGGAGACATCTTGCTCATTAAGGTAGAGCAGCATAATTTGCTCATCGAGTTCAGCTAAGTTTCCAATTAATGCTTGACGATGCTTGGCCAGCAAAGTCTCACTGCCCTCTTCAATTGAAGCTGAATTAGAATCAACCGGGAAAGCAATGACTTTGTTTTCCACAAGGTCGAGGATGCCTCGAAAGTCCTTTTCACTTCCTATGGGGAGCTGTATAGGTAACGCCTTGCTCCGCAACCTTTCATTAATCATGGTCACCGTGTGCTGAAAATCAGCGCCAATCCTATCCATTTTGTTAATAAAGCAAATCCTGGCCACGCCATATTTATCTGCCTGGTGCCACACAGCCTCTGACTGAGCTTCCACCCCGGCTACACCATCGAAAATCACGACACCACCATCTAATACACGGAGACTACGCTCAACCTCAGCGGTGAAATCTACATGCCCAGGGGTATCGATGATGTTTATACGATGTTCGCGCCAGTGACATGTGGTAGCCGCTGAAGTAATGGTAATACCTCGTTCTCTTTCCTGCTCCATCCAATCCATTACCGCAGTCCCCTCATCCACACTGCCAATCTTGTAGGTGCACCCTGTATGGTGGAGTATCATCTCTGTGGCCGTGGTCTTGCCAGCATCTATATGAGCGATGATCCCTATATTCCGTATTTTTTCCAAAGGGAAAGTCCGCAACATGAGCTTATCCTTTACCTCAAGTACTGCTTTTAACACGACTTTTCACCAGCGATAGTGAGCAAAGGCTTTGTTAGCCTCTGCCATCTTGTGAAGATCCTCACGTTTCTTGATTGCTGCCCCCCGACCATTAACAGCATCAACCAACTCGCTTGCCAGTTTTTCTTCCATAGATTTGCCACTACGAGCTCGCGCTGAGGCAATGAGCCACCTTATGGCAAGAGTGCGCCCCTGATCTCCTCCTACCTCCGTGGGGACTTGGTAGGTAGCCCCACCAACACGGCGTGATTTAACCATGAGAAGCGGCGCAACATTTTTAATCGCCTGCTCTAAGGCTTCTTCGGGTTTGTTGTTCACTTGCTGAGCAGTGAGTTGCAAGGCATTATAGACAATGTGCTCAGCTGTAGCTTTTTGCCCTCGTAGCATAAGCCTATTAATAAATTTAGCCACCAAGATGCTGTTATATTTAGCATCGGGTGGTGGTATCCTTTTTACTATTTTTCTAGTTCCTCTTGGCATCTGACATCCTTGCTATTTTGGTGCCTTGGCCCCATACCTGCTGCGACCTTGCTTGCGATTAGCTACTCCTTCAGTGTCCAAGGTGCCACGGATAATATGGTAGCGAATTCCAGGAACGTCCTTAACTCGGCCACCACGAATCAAAACTACCGAGTGTTCCTGCAAATTATGTCCTTCGCCAGGAATATAAGCGGTTACTTCCATACCGTTGGTCAGCCTAACACGGGCAACTTTGCGCAATGCCGAGTTGGGCTTCTTAGGTGTAACCGTCTTAACCTGGATGCATACACCTCTTTTTTGAGGCGCCCCTTGGACCCATTTAATTTCCCCTTTCATCGTATTTCGGGTGTAATGCAATGCTGGGACCTTGCTCTTATTTCCCAGCTTCTGCCTCCCTTTACGAACAAGTTGACTAACTGTCGGCATTCTTATACTCTCCTATTTTAGGCAATCAAAAAGCCGTCTGCTTACATGCCGGTCTACTCTAGGAAAAATTTGCTCGGCTTCAGCCAGCCGGCTTTTATAACTCTCTAAATCTTTACCTTCTAGTAGACACCAACTTAGTAATTTAACACAAGGTAATTAGGCTGTCAACTAGCGATGCAATCTTTTTCCAAATTAAAAATATAGTGTACACCTCAATCCATATTTAAATTGATACAGACTCTCATAATATAATGGTGCTCACTAGTCCCTTTATATCACCTTCCGTTGATATAAAGGATGATAAGA
>JBGPRV010000062.1:0-7431 GCA_041489785.1 Dehalococcoidia bacterium
CCTTATGCCCGTGTCAGAAACCCCATGCTCACCGGTGTGTTTGTGCTGTTGTTCGGACTCGGTGTTCTACTTAGGTCAATCTCCCTTGTTTCTATATTCACCCCGCTATTTATTCTGCTTAACGTATGGGAATTAAAAGCAGTTGAGGAACGGGAATTAGAAAGACGCCTTGGCAAAGATTATGTTGAATACAAAAAGAGGGTACCTATGTTTATTCCACGGTTGAAGATGAAAACTAAGAAATCAATAAAGTGAAAAGAGAGGCAACCCGTCGCCCAATAGCAGATAACAGGAGGTGATTAGGAATGGGTTATATTTCTCCGACGTTAGCTGCAAGAAATATGAAGCCAACGATTCAATTCTATAGAGATTCTCTGGGATTTAAGATGGGAATGGCTTTCCCTGACGCTGACAACCCAGAATATGCCGACCTATCGAAGGATGGGATGGTTCTCATGTTCATACCGGCCAAAAATGTGGGTATTGGCAGTAAACAAAAACTGGGCATTGGCGTGAATTTGTATATGCAAATCGACGGGGACATCAATGAATATTACAGGGAATTGAAAAACAAAGGCGTTAATGTTGTAGTTGACATAAAAGACGAGCCGTATGGCATCAGGGACTTTACTGTCGAGGATATTAACGGATATAAGCTGACATTTAACCAGGTCTCCAAGGCTGTTAAGAGCTGTATGAGCTGCGGCATGCCCATGACCAAGCTCGAGGATTTTGGTGGAGGAAACCCTGAGAACCTATACTGCGTATACTGTTCGAACCCGGATGGCAGCCTCAAAAGCTATAAAGAGGTGTTTGAGGGCATGGTCAACTTCATGATGATGTCTCAGAAGATGGACAGAAAAACTGCCGAGAGCGCAGCAAAAGAGCGTATGGCAAAGATGCCTGCGTGGAGCGGTAAGGCTTAGTTTATGCGTATTTGTCAGCGTATTTTGATTCGGAGCTAAGAAAAAAACTTCCAAGTCACAACCCCCTTTTCTCTCTCCAGTGAAAAAGCAAATAGGCTTGTCCAAGGGAAGTGAAGTTGACATAATCACTTAGGAAGCATATAAATGCCATCTCTAGCCAAAGAAGGCAAAGCACATATATAATTGTCAAATATACTAAAGCTAAATTGCAGAGGTAAATAGTATGGAATTTGATGTAGCAGTTTTGCCCGGCGATGGCATTGGCCCTGAGGTAATAACCCAGGCGCTAAAGGTTTTGCAAACTGTGGGTGAGAAATTCGGGCATAGCTTTCACCTCCATGACGGTCTCATAGGTGGCGTTGCTATAGACACTCTGGGCACAGCTCTCAGCGATGAGACCTTGAAGATGTGTAAGCAATGTGATGCGGTGCTGCTCGGTGCAGTTGGCGGTTCTAAATGGGATGACCCTCAAGCCAAAATCCACCCTGAAGACGGGCTTCTGGCTTTGCGCAAAGGGCTGGAACTGTTTGCTAATTTGCGTCCCGTAAAAGTTTTTCCTATGCTTGTGAATTCTACTAGCCTCAAGCCGGAGGTGATTAAGGGTGTTGACTTGGTGGTGGTTAGAGAGCTTACCGGCGGGCTTTACTTTGGTCAGCCCAAGAAGCAATGGCGAACTCCGGAGGGAAGGCAGGCTGTTGACACCTTAGCTTATTCCGAGGTAGAAATTGAGCGCATATTAAGGGTAGGCTTTGAGTTGGCTCGCAGCCGCCGGAAGAAGCTAACTTCGGTGGACAAAGCCAATGTTCTCCAGTCATCACGGCTATGGCGGCAGATTGCCATAGAAATTTCTGCCGATTACCCTGATATTGAACTTCAGCATATGCTGGTTGATGCTTGCGCTATGAGATTTATTCAGCGCCCTAGTGAATTTGATGTTCTGGTTACGGAAAATATGTTTGGAGATATACTCACCGATGAGGCTTCCATGCTGGCTGGCTCCATGGGCATGCTCCCTTCGGCTAGCTTGGCAGGAATTCCCAAAGGGAGAACCTTCGGCATGTATGAGCCAATTCATGGCAGCGCTCCCAGTCGAGCGGGGCAGAACCTGGCTAACCCTATTGCCACTATCTTGAGCGTAGCTATGATGCTGCGCTATTCCCTTGCGCTGGAAACTGAAGCACAGACTGTAGAGAATGCTGTCCTCGCTACTCTGGAGCAAGGTTATAGGACTTACGATATAATGTCGGAAGGGAAAACCAAGGTAGGCACGAAAGAAATGGGAGATTTGATTGCTCGAAAAGTGAAAGGTTAAGGGAAATTTCCGTGATAACAGTGCAGCTTTACGATACCACTCTCAGGGATGGCGCCCAAGAGGAAGGCATTTCCTTTTCTGTTGAGGACAAGCTCAAGATTTGCCAGAAGCTAGACGAGCTGGGCATTGACTTCATCGAGGGGGGCTGGCCTGGCTCTAATCCTAAGGATTCCGAGTTCTTCACCCAAGCACGGAATTTGCGTTTGACACATTCTACGCTGGTGGCTTTTGGCAGCACCAGACGCTCAGATTGCCGGGCGAAAGAAGATCTTAATCTCCAGGCCTTGCTTCAAGCCAAAACCAAGGTGGTCACTATCGTGGGAAAAGCCTGGGATAAGCAGGTAACCCGGGTTCTGGAGACAACGCTGGAAGAAAACCTCAGCATGATTACAGATTCCATAAGTTATCTCAGGGCAAAAGGGCTCCGGGTTTTCTTCGATGCCGAGCACTTCTTCGATGGCTATAAAGGTAATCCTGAATATGCCTTGCAAGTGGTGGTGGCTGCGGCTAAAGCTGGTGTCGAATGCGTGATTCTTTGCGATACCAATGGCGGCAGCCTCCCACAACAGATAGTGGAGGCTATTAAAGCTGTTAAAAAGGCAAGCCTTGTTCCTTTGGGCATCCATACCCATAATGATGCCGAGCTTGCCGTAGCTAATACTCTGGTTGCCGTGGAAGCAGGGGTTATTCAGGTTCAAGGGACCATTAATGGCTATGGTGAGCGCTGTGGCAACGCCAATCTCTGTTCCATTATACCAACTTTGAAACTTAAGATGGGCATTGATTGCATTACTGGCAAGCAGTTAAACAAGCTCAGCGATGTCTCCCGCTATGTATCAGAATTGGCTAACATGCCTCATTATGACCGGCTTCCCTATGTAGGCGATGATGCCTTCACTCATAAAGGCGGGATTCACGTCTCAGGCTTAATAAAATGGGAAGATAGCTACCAGCATATAAAGCCGAGTCTAGTAGGCAACCGCCCACATGTTGTTGTTTCCGAGCTAGCCGGGAAGGGAAGTATTATCTTTAAAGCTAAAGAGCGTGGAATGCCTATCCCTAAAGGCAAGGAAATTGGGAAGGTGCTGGAGCAAATTAAGTTACTGGAGAAGCAGGGTTTTCAATATGATGTTGCCGAGGCATCCTTCGATCTTTTGCTCCGCCGGGTTCAGCCCGACTATCGGCCACCTTTTGAGTTAGTTGACTTCATGGTGGTGGTGGAGAAACGACGCCGCCCACCCACCAGAGGAAATCAAGAAGAGCCATTGTCAGAAGCTACTATTAAGGTCAAGGTAGATAACAGGATAGTGCACACGGCTGCTGAGGGCGATGGTCCGGTCGACGCCCTTGACCAGGCTCTGCGTAAAGCTTTACTCCAGTTCTATCCTGACCTGACTGTTGTAAAACTTATTGATTATAAGGTACGCATCCTCGAAGAAACCGCAGGCACTGCTTCGCAGGTCCGCGTGCTCATCGAGTCCAGCGACGGCAGGGAAAATTGGCGAACGGTAGGTAGCTCCACTAACATCATCGAAGCTAGCTGGTTGGCTTTAGCCGACAGCATTGAATATTGGCTGACAAAGCAGGCTGAGACTGCAAAGGGCTGACCTCTATTACAACGATGTAATTGGCTCTTGGTTGCTACTTTTATGTCCTTCAAGGCTGCCTTGATTTTTTGCAGTTGTTTGATTCATTGAGCACAATCGCCTAATAAATTGGGCAACTACAATTTTTGAACGGTTTAGCACCGCGCCTTTAGCCAGTCCAGAACAAAAGCCATTGCTGCCTTTTCCAGGCGCATTTTGTGCTGGGCACCGGATATTATTTTTAACTCTTTGGGCTCTTTAGCTTTCTGGTAGAGCTTATATGCGTGCTCCAGGGGGATTAATTCGTCGGCATCTCCATGAACCAAAAGCAGGGGACGGGGGGATATTTTATCTATCCAGTTGATGGGAGAGACGGTCTCAAATCCTCTTTGCCATTCTTCTATTGAAGATGGGAAATCCTTATCCCGGATGGCCCCGATTTGGCGAAACCGTCGGATGGTGTCCAGAGGCGTTTCTCTCTGAGAGAGAGAGCGAAAGTCCGCAGGGCAAGCACAAGTTACCACTGAAGATATTCTAGGGTCATGGGCTGCGGTATAAACGGAAACCGCTGCCCCTCCGCTAAATCCCAATAAGCAAAAACGGGTCTTATCCGTCTCCTTCAGGTTGTATAGGAAATCAAGAGCGGCTTGTAAATCTCGACTCCAGCCCAGGATGTCTAAGTTACCTTCACTCTTTCCCGTCCCTCGGAAGTTAAAAATTAAGGTGATGAAGCCAGCAAGGCAGAAGCGCTGCGCCAGCAGTGTATAGCCCCTGTCGGTGGGGTCGTGGGGAGCAGCCGGAATGCCATGGCAGATGCACAAGGCAGGGTGAACCTTATCCCTTGGCGGAATATGAAGCTCGCCGGCAAGCTCGAGTCCATCGGCTTTCAATCGAATCTCTTTTATCTCCATCTTTCAAAGGGTCAAAGATAATAGATTTGCCTTCTTCTCTTAAAAATGAAACCCGCTACAAGCCCCAGAAATAAACCTCCAAGGTGGGCTTGCCAGCCTATCCCGGGAAGGAAAGAAAGGAGGAGGAAAATTAGAATTGCTACCCAGAGTGGCACGGGCACAGGGATGGGAATTATGAAAACTGGCAGCCTGGGGACCATTACTGCCAGGGCTCCGCCAATGGCAAAAATAGCTCCCGAGGCTCCTATCGCTGTTGAAGATGGATCTGCGAGAAGGACAAAGAGAATATTCCCCGCCAGCCCGCCGAGGAAAAATACCGCTAAGAAACTTCTCTCCCCCGCTGCCCGGAGGAAGAAGCTTCCCAGAAAATACAGGCTTATCATATTGAATAATATGTGGGTAAAACCGCCGTGGACAAACATACTGCTTATGATGGTCCAGGGTTGTTGAGAGAGTTGATCTGGTCTCAAGCCAAGAAAGCGGACAAGTTCATTAGCTTGTGTGATGGGGTATCCCCCAATCACTATCTCGAGTATGAAGATTAAGACATTTAGAGCTATTAAAAACCACAGGACATTTAAATTGGCGGGGCGATAGGTTCGCATTGTGCAATTATAGGTTAAATCTGGCTTCTGGTTCAACAGGCTGTCTCAAGGAGTTAGTGGGTTGTGGAATGTCTTGTAATATCTGGCGTGGTAGGTTTATAATAGGGGCGATATTTAGGGTAGCAAGATATTTTTCTTGAGGGAATTTTAAGTGAGCGAGCAAAGTCCAGAGCAGAAACGAAAACTTCCCCCAATAGTCATAGTGGGCATAATTCTGGCAGCTCTCTGTGGCTTGTCATTGTACTTACGTATTGTCCTGCCTTATCACCAAGTTTTTGTCAATGACTGGGTCTGGTTCCGAGAGACTGATGCCTATTACTACATGCGCAACATAGAAACTCTGGTTCATAACTTTCCCCACTACAATACTTTTGACCCCTACATGCTCTACCCCGGTAGTGGCGGAGGACTTGGTCGGCCATTCTTCGCCTGGCTTGTCGCTGGCATTATTCTGCTTGTTAGGGGGGCATCAACTCTGCATACCATGGAAGTGGTGGCTGCTTACATACCCGCTATTCTGGGCACTTTGACGCTCATCCCCGTGTACTTTATTGGCAAGGAACTGTTTAACCGCTGGGTGGGCGTAATTGCAGCCGCCCTGGTTGCCATCTTGCCTGGCGAATTTCTGCATCGTTCCCTGCTGGGCTTTACCGACCACCATGTAGCTGAGGTTTTGTTTAGCACCGTGTGCATACTCTTTCTAATCATGGCCATTAAGCGGGCTCGAGAAAGAGACATTTCCTTCAGCCACATTCTAAGTAGAGACTGGTCGACTATCACCAAGCCTCTCGTCTATACCCTGCTCGCTGGCATCTTCCTGGGTATTTATCTCCTTACCTGGCAAGGTGGGCTGCTGCTTGTCTTTATTATATTTGTTTACCTGGTGATTCAGTTCATCGTGGACCACTTAAGTCATAAATCGAGTGACTATCTGTGTATTGTGGGCACTCCTGTTTTCCTTATTGCCTTCCTCATGCTTCTTCCCATATTTGGCAACATAGGTAACATGGATCGTGTATCTCTGACAATTGCCATAGTGGTACCTATAGTCTTGAGTATTATCTCGCGGCTCATGGCAGGCAGGGCTTGGAAGCCTGTTTACTATCCCTTGACCTTGGTGGGACTGGCTGGAATTGGTCTTGCTGCTTTTCATGCCATCAATCCCTCTCTGCTTCAGTCCATGCTCGGCAAATTCATCATCTTCGCCCCGGGTGGTGCTGCGCTGACTATCATGGAGGTGCAACCTCTTCTTTTCCCCAATGGCAGTTTCACTTTTCAAATGGCCTGGGTTAACTTCACCGCCTCCTTCTTCATCTCATTTATTTCCTTTGCCATGCTTATTTATGTTGCTATTAAGGACAAAAGTGCTGACAAAGCCTTGTTTCTGGTATGGAGCATAATAATGTTGATAGCAGTCCTGAGCCAGCGCCGCTTCGGTTAT
This sequence comes from Dehalococcoidia bacterium, assembly GCA_041489785.1. GTDB lineage: Bacteria > Chloroflexota > Dehalococcoidia > GIF9 > AB-539-J10 > RBG-13-51-36. The sequence goes on from JBGPRV010000062.1 coordinate 6,782, forward strand.
TACTATGCCGTAAACGCTGCCTTGCTCACAGGGTATTTCTCCTGGAAAATGCTGGACCTTGCTGGCCTACGCAAATTACTAGCTAAGCCTAAAGAAGTGGTGGGAGCAGTTAAAAAATTCAGGAGGAAGGAGAAGAAAGCCAGGGAGAAAGCGAAGCCAAAAACATTTATGCAGCCCAGAGGCGCCTGGGTGGGGGTCATCGTTGTCGGAATAGTCCTGTTCTTCGTTGTCTTTTTCTGGGATATCGTGCCTACTAAGTACGATACCGTCTCTAAGACATGGAGTTCTGGGTTCGCTACTGTGAGTACAGAACTCCAAGTTAGTGGATTGACACAGTCACTTGCCAGAAGTCCAGGTTATGTTATGGACGAGGGGTGGTATACCTCGCTTCTGTGGTTGAGGGATAACAGCCCCGAGCCTTTTGGTGACCCCGATTTTTATTATGAGCTATATAAAACTCCCTTCTATTATCCTGAATCTGCCTATGGCGTGATGTCCTGGTGGGACTATGGCTACTTTATAATGCAAATTGCCCATCGCATACCCAATGCCAATCCTGGCCAGATTGGGGCTGTCCAAGCTGGCCAGTTCTTTACCGCCCTGAACGAAAGTTCAGCTAACGAACTCGCGGACAAAGAAGGTACGAAATA
>JBGPRV010000063.1:0-7370 GCA_041489785.1 Dehalococcoidia bacterium
AAAAAAGCACCGCTACAAAAACGGTGCTGTCCAAAAACCAAGCTTTATATTCCCTCCTTTCCAAGCACGGGAGGCGCAGACATTTCTATCTGTGCCCTCGAGGCTTTTTAGCCTACCGACTGCTTGCCATGGATTCTCTTTAGGCAAGGCAGCTCGGAGAGAGCTAGCATTTAATTCTACCCATGAAAATCGCAAGATTTTCGTGGGGATCCGGTAAATGTAAGATTAATTTTATCGGGGTCCCCAAAAATTTGCAAGCCTTTTTAGGGTTGATTTAATTTCGGGTGTTATATCAGGGATTTGCTAGCCAGGCAAATCAGTGTATCCGTTATAGATACAGAAGCAATTGCCAACTAAGTCAGACGATTATGTTTCTTTTGATTTCTTTTCGTCTCGCGTAGCCTCTTTGGGAGCTTCAGCCGCTTCCTCCGCCACCTCCTCCGCCTCTGCCTCTACTACCTTCTCTACTACCTTCTCTTCTACCTTTTCCACAGGTCGCGAACTAATTTTCACCACAACCAACTCTGGGTTGTTAAGAACGGTAATGTCTTTGTCCAGCGTGACATCCTTGACGCGTATTGCTTGATCTAGCTCGGTGAGGGAACTGATGTCCACTTCCAGGCTAGTGGGGATTTTTGCCGGCAAGCACTCTATAGTCAAAGTCCCAAGCGCATGCTCCAGCATAGTGGTTTTAGACTTCAGGGCTGGCGCCTCTCCGACTAAGACAACCGGAACCTCTAACTTTATCTTTTCCTCCATTTTCACCTGATAAAAGTCTACATGGAGCAATTGTCCCTTCCGCCAATCTCTATCAAATTCGCGAACCACAGCGGCCCTTGGCTTCTTCTCCTTAGCGAGCTTGAGGCTAATAAGCCTTGTCTGCCCAGCTTGACCTAACACTCGCTCAAGTTCACCAGTGTCGCACTGTAGTGCTAGAGACTCGATACCGTGTCCAAAAAGATGCACCGGAGTAATGCCCTGGCGGCGCAAATGCTTGACTTTTTTACCGAGAATCTCTCGGTTAGTAACCTTTAACTCTAGTTTGTCCATTTTATTTTTCTAATCATATCAAACAAGGCTTCTCCTTGCAAGAAACTGCGCCCGTTCATCTGAGCAGTGATTCAAACCTGTGCTTCAAGAGGGCAATTATGACCTGTACCCCGACAAGTCGGGGGAAGCGGCATAAAGAAGCTCTGGCAATGACAGGATTTCCTGTCATGTTTCCACAAGCCTTTTAGGCGTTTCGGGCTAAGTGCTCCAAAGCTTGCTCCAAGTCCATTGGTAAGGGCGAAGTGAATTCCTGGTACTGCTTAGTTGATGGTAGACGAAAGCCAAGGCGGTAGGCATGAACAAATTGCCTGTTAAGGTAGGACGATTTTATTCCATAAATAGGGTCACCGACGACCGGGTAGCCGATAGCTGACAGGTGTATTCTGATTTGATGTGTGCGCCCTGTTAGGGGGGTGACTTCGACCAAAGTGTAGGTATCCAGGTATTTTCGGACTTGATATTGGGTAGTAGCCTCTTTTCCTGCTTCTACTATCGCCATTCTTTGTTTCCTCTGAGGGTCCCGTCCGATAGGTGCTTCGATTATCCCCTGTTCAGGGGATAGCCTTCCTTTAACAAGGGCAAGATATCCTTTGGTTACAGTGCGGCTTTTGAACTGTGCAGCTAAATATTCTCGGGCAAAGTCGTTTTTGGCAATGACTATGAGGCCCGATGTATTTTTATCTAGTCTGTGAACTATGCCTGGGCGCATCAGTTCGTTGCTCATGGTCAGGCCGGGGCAATGAGCTAAGATGGCATTGACTAAAGTGTGGCTGGGATGCCCCGGGGCAGGGTGAACTGTCAATCCAGCAGGTTTATCTATGACCAATATGTCTGCATCTTCATAAATTATGGCTAAAGGGATTGGTTCAGCTAAAGGACGGCCTGGTAAGGGAGGAAGCTCGATTGTTATCCTATCGGCTTCATTTAACCTCTGACTTGCTTTTGTCATTTGTTCGTTGACTAAAACATAACCTTGCTCAATTAGTTTCTGTAAATAAGCGCGCGAGAATTGTGGAAGAACCTGGGTTAAATACTTATCAAGGCGGATGTTGGGGGCAGGTGAGGTGAATTGCAACATCTTAATTTTGGGGTCAGTGGTTGTGTTCATGTGCTTTTCTAAATACCCCCGACTTATAAAAGTAATAAATGAGAGTAAGGATACCCACTGTTAAAGCTGCGTCAGCGATGTTGAAGGCAGGCCAGCGGAAGAGTTCTTGCACGTGAATACTGATAAAATCAATTACGTAGCCAAGACGGATGCGGTCTATGAGATTGCCCACAGCCCCGCTCAGAATCAGAGCGAAGGACAGTATGCCTACGGTGGTAGCTGGGGGAAAATAATAGAGAAACACCAAGATAATGACCGAAGCAGCTATGCCGAGAGCGATGAAAAGCTCGGTGTGGTTGGAAAACAAACCAAAAATGGCACCATAATTTTTAGTGTAACGTAGATCAAGAAATCCTGGCAACAACTCTGTTTGGGGTTGATTGGCGTTGATCCACAGCTTGCTCAATTGGTCAAGAATAACCACCAGAGCAACGACAATCAGAAGTAACCTTAATCTACCTCTATACTTGCCTGGAGAAACTTTTGATTTATCTTCACCCACGGAATTCGTTATTTTGCTGGTCACCAATTTACTTGGAAACCCATTATCTTGTCCCTTTTGCATCCTTTGCCTGGCTTGCCTTACACTTCATACATAAGCTTGCTTGAGGGATAGCTTCAAGGCGAGCTTGCTCTATAACTTGCCCACAGGAATCGCACAATCCATAAGTGCCGGCTTCATATTTTTGTAAGGCATGCGCAACTTCATTTAGAGACTCCTCCAGCCTTTTTACCATGACTAGTCTTTTCTCTAGTTCGGAGGCTTCATCGGCTTCTTCCTCCCTTTTGCCGAATGGGCTGCCTTCCTTTCTCTCTGCTGATGGTTGACCGAGAGCTCTCAACTGTTCCAGCTTTTCTAACAGCTCTGTTTTCTCTTTTTTTAATCTTTCATAAAGTTCAGCGGACTCTATCACTTCTTGCCCTCCCGATGATTCACAGCTATCCTACACCAAAATTCCACACGAACCGCGTGAGACTTGCAGTTCTATTATGCGATGTTGGGCTGGCTAAAAACCTTCCTTATATCAGGATGTAAGGAGTCCCCGAGTTTTATCACGGATTCGCATCTAATTCTGTCAAGTTCCCTCTGCTTTTCTCCAAACTCAGTTCTGGAGTAAAGTTTCTCAGGATGCAAGTAAATGTCATCTACATATCTTATCGCCTTAGGCACCTTAAAGCCCGTTGGGGAATCTACCCAATCCTCCAAACCTCCCCGTAGTAAAGAGTCGAGTATTGCCATGGTAGATTCCAGTCTTATATCTTTGTAACGTTCGCCTTCCCCTATTCCTCCGGTATTGATCAAATAGTAATTCAGGTGGGGAATGCCCTTTATTATCTCATAGAATATATTAGCGTGCTCGGCTAGGTCTCCGGCGACAAAGGGGTCGTAGAAAAACTCGCTTCTGATTTTCCCTGCCTGGGTCGGGTCACCAGCCGAGGATTCCATTGCCTGTCCCAGAACCATCAAGGCGGCTGCTTGCTCCCGGGTTAGCTTTGATATTGCCGGAATCAAGGGCCCCCTGGTGATAATAATCAGATTGTCAATCCTATCTACATCGATATAGCGACTGGCATGCATAAAATCTCTTCTTAGTACCACAGCTCTGCCATTGGATGTTCTGTCCAAATTGTAGAAATCAAAATCTCCGTCTTCGGTCACGTAAACATTCTCGCAGACAGTTTGTGGCTTTAGCAGTCCGTAATATATTTCGATTTGCTCCCCGGGGTTCACTCCCTCCGTTTTTACAAAGATTCCCCCGGCCTCAAATCCATGAAAGGAACCATCGGGCATGAGAGTCCCCCCATCGTCCTGAATAAGCCAGGATTTCTCTTTTCCTTTTCTAGCCAGGATTTTACAGGTTGTAGTTGTCTTCCCGTTGGCACTTAATGCCACTAGTAGGGTCCTGGCGAGCCGATAGTCCCCTCGTGCTGATTGAAGGTAATCCTCTCTGCAGCCAGTATGTAAGAAGATGCCCCCTCTCTTCGTCTTAGTCACCCAATCCTCGGCGGCGAACACTCCCTTTTTGTATTCACCTATGTAGTTACCATTCCTGATTATCTTGACAAACCTTCCGTCATCCAGCATAGCCAATCTGATAGTGATATCTTTCTCGGGGAGCGGTTTTGACTGATTAGTCTCAAACGCCTCGTCAGCGAAGAATAAGATGTAATAGGTTGGTTTCTTGACTTCTCCCTTTGGGGGTAAAAACAGGTTCTTGCCTCCGTAGGCAACATGAGCAAACCGCTCGGGAACAATTAGCCTGACTGTGGTGTTACTACTATCATTGCCCACAATTCTGTCTATGGAAATCAACCTTTCCTTGCCCAAAGCCGTTTCACACTGAGCTAATAGTCTTAGTTCATCCTCCCCAAAAGAATGGTCGATGCTGTTCTTGGTAAACATCGCTGATCTGGAAGTGGGCTCACTTCGGGCGACAAAGTTCCTATACAACGTCTTCTTGGCCCCCGGCTGCTTTTCCACAAGCTTTCTCAATTCCCCATCAGAGGGGTTATGAGTCAACCGTTTTTCCTCTCGCGCTTTTTGCCAGATTCTGTTGGCAGTTATGACGAATTGTTCTAGCTCAAACACTACCATCACGCTCCTTGAGAAAAATGTAATTTCGTGTTTCCAATTTCACGGGGGATCAGGTGCTAATATTTATTGCTTAGACCTCGCGGAACTCACCTTCCACGGTGCCTTCTTCTCCCCCACCAGGTTTCTCTCCACCAGGTGGCGGCTGCTGCCCTGGTTGCTGGTAAGCCGATGCCCCAACTTTCTGTATAGCCTGCGATAACTCTTGCATAGCCTTACGAATGGCGTTTATATCCTTCCCTTGAAGAGCGGACTTTACATTGGCTATCTTAGCATCTACTTCCTTTTTTACATCGGCTGGTATCTTATCTCCGTAGTCACGGAGAGTTTTTTCTGCGGTGTAAGCCAGGCTGTCAGCAGAATTGCGCACCTCTATTTCCTCTTTACGTTTAGCATCCTCAGCAGCATGTTGCTCAGCCTCTCGTCTCATCTTCTCCACTTCTTCTTTGTTCAATCCACTAGAGGCGGTAATAGTAATTTTTTGTTCTTTTCCCGTGCCCTTATCACGAGCACTGACATTAAGGATACCATTGGCATCTATATCGAAGGTCACTTCAATCTGGGGTATACCTCGTGACGCTGGTAGGATGCCATCAAGTATGAAGCGTCCCAATGTCCGGTTATCAGCAGCCATAGGGCGTTCCCCTTGAAGAACGTGTATCTCCACGCTTGGTTGATTGTCGCTAGCGGTGCTGAAAATCTGGCTCTTTGAAGTAGGTATAGTGGTGTTGCGGGAAATAAGTGGTGTCGCTACTCCTCCTAGCGTCTCTATCCCTAGAGTGAGTGGGGTGACATCGAGAAGAAGAATTTCTCCGACTTCGCCCTTAAGCACCCCAGCCTGAATGGCAGCTCCCATGGCTACAACCTCGTCGGGGTTGATTCCTTTCGATGGCTCCTTGCCGAAGAACTGCCTCACCCTTTCTTGAACTAAAGGCATTCTAGTTTGACCACCGACAAGAAGGACTTCATCAATCTGGGCTGTAGTCAACCCTGAGTCTTTAACTGCCAGGCGACAGGGCTCTAGAGTCTGCTCCACCAAATCCATGACCAGTTGTTCTAGTTTAGAGCGGGTCAATTTGATATTAAGATGTTTAGGTCCCGAGGCATCAGCGGTAATAAAAGGAAGGCTTATCTCAGTCTGTTGCACCGTAGAAAGTTCAACCTTCGCTCGTTCTGCTGCCTCTTTAAGACGCTGCATTGCCATTTGGTCGTTCCTTAAGTCGATCCCTTGATCCCGCTTGAATTCATTACATAGCCATTCGATAACACGCTGGTCGAGGTCATCCCCACCCAAGTGGGTATTACCGCTGGTAGACTTGACCTGGAAGGTCCCCTCCCCTATCTCCAGGACAGAGATATCGAAGGTGCCTCCACCAAGATCGTATACTGCGATTGTTCCCTCTTTCTTCTTATCTGCGCCGTAAGCTAAGGCGGCAGCGGTCGGCTCATTAATAATACGAAGGACATTCAATCCGGCAATCGCACCAGCATCCTTGGTTGCTTGGCGCTGACTGTCGTTGAAATAAGCTGGCACTGTAATCACTGCTTCTGTCACTTTGTCACCAAGGTAAGCTTCGGCATCGGTCTTTAATTTTTGTAATATCATTGCCGATATTTCCGCAGGACTGTATTCTTTTCCACCCATGACTACCTTGACTTCGTTATTAGGACCATGAGTTGTCTTGTAGGAGACACGGCGCGCGTCCTCTTCTACAGGTAATTCTCTTCCCTGCGGTTCCCCCCATTTTCTTCCCATGAAGCGTTTGATACTGTAAATAGTGTTTTCAGGGTTAACAATAGACTGACGTTTAGCCACTTGCCCTACTAATCGCTCGCCGTTCTTGCTTATTGCCACTACCGAAGGATATAAATTAGAGCCTTCCGAGCTGGGGATAAGCTTCGGTTTTCCACCCTCTATAACAGCAACCTCGCTCAATGTTGTTCCTAGGTCAATACCTACTACCTTAGCCATATTATCTCTCCTCTGAGCTTTCCTCTTGAGTCTTATTCTTCGTACCTGCGCCTACCATAACCATACTGGGACGAAGCAGCTTATCTCTAAATTTATAACCCTTGCGAATTTCCTCTATGATTATGCCTTCCTCCCCCTCTAGCTGGCCCGCTGCTTCATGTAAGTAGGGATCGAAGTATTCTCCCTTGGCCTTAATTTCAGCCAGCCCTTGCGTTTCTAAAACAGTTTTAAGTTTATTATAGATGAGTTTTATGCCTTCAGTCCAATTTTGCTTATCAAGCTCAACCGGCAGAGAAGCAAGTGCTCTCTCAAAATCGTCTAGGATAGGTAGCAAGTCCAAGATAAGCATCCTGTTAGCAAACTCGACGGTCTCTGATTTCTCCTGCTCAGCGCGTTTCGTATAATTCTCAAGGTCCGCCTGGCTTCTTTGCCAATTGGCCAAATATCTTTCTGCCTTTTCTTTCTCCTCAGTTAGAGCTTGCTGTAACGTTTCTATATCCTCAGCTTGCTCAATTCCTGTTTCAACTACCTCGTCACTCTCAGCCAACGTTGGACCTCCTTTAGATGTATTCAGCCACTGAGTTGCTTAGCAATGCTGAGAGGTAATTAAGCGAAGAAATAGCCTTAGCGTAGTCCATTCGTTTGGG
>JBGPRV010000064.1:0-7300 GCA_041489785.1 Dehalococcoidia bacterium
CTGGTCTGTATTCACGGCAATGACAACGGGGGCTATGGTGGCCTTACGTTGAGCACGCGCCTTGAGATTTAGCCTGGCAAAATGGTCAGCAATCCGGCATCCACACTGCCCCAGTCCAATAACTGTTAACTTCATTTTCCCCTCCTTCTTTCTTATTTGTCATTGCGAGCACCTGAAAGGTGCGTGGCAATCTCCTCGCAATGGCGCTCCTTTAGTAGTAGTAATGTGTTCTTCTCCTTATTATGAAAAAGTAAACCGCGGTGCCGATGCCTACTACTATCGCGAGAATGATAACAATGAATACCCACAGGGGCAGGAGTCCAGCATGTAAGGAATGGGCTGCGGTCCAGTTGCCTGCGTTCTCTGCTCTGTCTACAGCTTGCACAATCCAGTAATAGGTGCCATAAGGCAGGGCTTCTGTCGCATTGAGGGTATAGTTCGTTCCGACCAAGCCCTCAATCGAGACTATGGGGTCAGCGAATTCTCCAGTTACAGTGACATTGTCACTGGCTGCTATTTGCAAGCTATAGTACACTTCGCTGTCATCGGATACCTCAGACCATTCAAATGTCGGCCTGACCTTCCCTACGAATCCCACCCGGCTTGCATCAGGCGGTGAAATGAGTTCTGGCACAGGTGGAGGAACTGATTCCATGGTGAAGATAGCGGTAGCGTTCCCCGCGGCACCCTCGGCTGTGACCTGATGCGCGCCATGTATGCCCTCGGGCACGGGAAAAATTACACCTGAGAAACCGCCTTTGTTGTTGGTCGTGGTTCTGGCTTTCTCGCTACCATCGTACTTTATGATCACATCTTTGTTGGTGGCAAATCCATGACCGGTCACGGTCAGGTCCGTGTCCACATGTCCTTCGGCAGGGGACAGCACCAAGCCGGGCTTTATTTCGAAGCTGAGCGCACTGATGTCTTGTTTTTGCGTATACTCTCCCTGGGCGGTGACGTTGTACGTGCCTTTGGACATCTCGGGCACCTGAAAAGCGGCGCTCCAGTGACCGCTGTCGTCGGCTCTGACGTCCAGAGGGTCTGTGGACACTTCCGTGCCAGCAAACAATATCTTGATGTCTCTCTCGTTAGCAGCAAATCCGCTGCCCGTCATCGTTATGTTTTGGCCCGGACTGCCCGATGGCTCATCTATGGCGCTGCCCGATGACTTATCTATAATGCTTACCCCCGGCGTTACTTCGAAGGTGGCATCCTTAACCGCCGTAAGGGTGCTATTAGCTCCCTTAGCGTCTATCTTATGGCTTCCCATGGCGGAAGGGGGGATTAGAAAAGTCCAATTGCACCAGCCATCCTCATCAGCGCTGATATTCTGTGCTACTGCTTGCGAAGTGCTATTGAGATAATACATCAGCTCGATGTTCGTTTCATTCTTGGCAAACCCATGGCCTTCCACGGTAACATTAGTGCCCACAGGACCTTCTTCAGGGCTTACTGTCAGCCCCGGCTTGACGGTAAAGGTTCCCGTATATTGAAGAGTAGTGTTTATATAAGCACGCACATCGTGTGGGCCTTTGTAGCTTTCGGGAACGATGAACGTGACCTTGAAATATCCGTCATCATCGGTCTCGCGGTCGGCTACCCAGGTCCCGGTAGTGTTCAGACAAGTAGTGTTCAGACAATAGTAAATATCAACCCACTCATTAGGCGTAAAATTCTGGCCGTGGATGGTAACCTCCTCCCCGGGGACTCCTGGAGTGGGGTTGAGCGTGATATAGGGCCCTACGCCGTCAGCTTGTGCAAGCGCAGCCGGCACAGTCATAGCTACAAGGCAAACGACGAGAACAATCAGCAGTCGAGATAGCAAGCGCATTTAACTCACCTCCCTTTTGCTATTATAAACGAAAATGCCACTAAAAAGTAAGTACCCTATTGGCTAGATGCCAAACAATGACAAATGACAAAGCTCAAATGCCAAATCAAGCCCAAAACCCAAATGATAAAGAGAAGTAGTTTTGACATTTGGGTTTGTTCAGGATTGGGGCTTGTGCCCGCCCAGCCCAGAAGGCGAGGATGAACGTCGCCACTACACTAATACTGAATTCTGACTACTGCCTACTGGCTACTGCCTACTGGCTACTGACTACTAGTAGTTGTATCTTCTCCTTATTACCAGAGCGCGAATCAGGGCGCCGAGGAGCATCGCTATTACGACTATGATGGCAATGAATCCCCACATAGGCAATAGTCCAGCTCGGAAGGAACGGGCTGCGGTCCAGTCGCCTGCATTGCCTGCTCCATCCACGGCTTGCACAATCCAGTAGTAGGTGCCATTAGGCAGGGCATCTGTCGCCGTATAGCTCGTTTCGTTTAAGCTCGTAACCGAAACTATGGGCTCGGGGAATTCTCCAGTGGCGGTGACATTGGCACTGGTCGCTATTTGCAGGCGATAGTGAACTCCACTGTCATCGGATACTGCAGACCACTTAAACGTCGGCCTCACCTTGTTTAAGAGTCCCACCCTGCCCCGGTCGCGCGGTGAGATGAGTCTTGGCATTGGTGGGGGGTCCGATTCCATGATGAAGATGGCGCTGGCTACGCTGTCGGCAGAATATCCCACTGTCACCAGTCGCTCGCCATGCTGGCTCTCAGGCACGACAAAGCTTGTTTCAAAGCTGCCTGTGTTGTTGGTCGTGGCTGTTGCCTTCTGGCTACCATCGTACATTATGTCCACATCTTCGTTGGCAGCAAATCCATGACCAGCGACGGTCAAGTCTATGCCCACGTATCCTTCGTCGGGGGATAACACGATGTCAGACTTTATCTCGAAGCTGAGCGCGCTGAGGTCTTCTTGCTTGGTATACACTCCCTCGGCGGTCACGTTATACGTGCCTGCGGGCATCTCAGGCACCTTGAAGCTTGCTTCCCACTCACCCTGGGAGTTGGCGTTGATGCCCGTGACCACTGCCCGGCCAGCAATCAATATCTGGATGCCTCTTTCGTTGGACGCAAATCTGCTGCCCGTCATCGTTACGTTTTCGCCCACAATGCCCGATGATTTATCTGTGCTTATCCCCGCCGTTACTCTGAAGATAGCCTCCTTAACCTCGTAAATCCGGCTCACGGCACCCTGGGCGTCTATCTTATGTTCTCCCCTGGTGGAAGGGGGAATTGGGAAAGTCCGCTCCCAACTGCCTGTGGCATTGGCACTGATATTGCTTTCTATTGTTTTGTAGCTGCCATCCAGGTAGTACATCAGCTCGATGCTCTCTTCATTCTGGGCAAACCCCTGTCCTCTCACGGTAACATTAGCGCCCGCAAGACCTTTTTCCGGACTTACCGTCAACCCCGGCCTGACGGTGAAGTATTTATATACTCTGATTTTTTGCCCTAACTGATTTTGCCCTAAGTCGGCTTCTACCTTATAAGGTCCCGTACAGTCTTCAGGAACGGGGAAGAGGAGTGTGAAATCTCCACTGCTATCGGTCCTGCCTGTTACTACTCTGGTCCCGTCATAGTAAATGTCAACAAGTGTATCCTTATCGAAATCGTGGCCATAGACGGTGACCTCTGTCCCGGGGAGTCCAGCCTTGGGGGAGAGCTCGATGCCATAAGGTACACATGCGGCTTGTGCCGGCACAGCCGGCAGGGCAATGGCCATAAGGCAGACGATAAGAACAACCGATAATCGAGATAGCCAGCGCATTTGACTGCTCTGTCTCTATTATAATGGAAAATCTAGAAAAGGCAAATTCCGTATCACCGTAAATCCCGAAACCCAAATGCCAAATGAAAAAGAGGAATCGGTTTGACATTTGGGTTTGTTCAGGTCGGGGCTTGCCTCATCGAGATTGCTTCGTCGCCCCGATGAATCGAGGCTCCTCGCAACGACACACCACATGTCATTGCGAGCACCTGAAAGGTGCGTGGCAATCTCGTTGGCTAAATTCCAAACTCCAAACAAATCCCTTCAAAATGCAAAAAGTAAAAATAGAAATGCAAAATGACAGGGCGACAGTAAATAAAAAATTAAAGTGCAAAAAGCAAAGTTGCAAGGAGCGATATAGGCGGTTTAATTAAGCTGACTACTGACTACTGACTACTGTCTACTCTCGACGAATCCTGAACATGAGCACTGCGACCACAATCACCAGGACTGCGCCGATGGCGATAACCACCCAGACCCAGAAAGGGGTGACTGGTGGCGGTACAACTGGAAATGATGTCTTAGCTTTGGTGTGGAAGCTGCCTGTGTTACTCTGGCTTATTTGAACGCCCTCTTTCCAGGCTGTTACCTGCCAGTAGTAAGTGGTGCCGTACTCCAGCGTTCCCTTGTAGGTGTAGGCTGTGGTAGTCAGCCCGGGCTTGGTTTCGACGGGGTTGGATAGGTCGGCGTTCTTGGACAACACCCAGTCGTACTTGTCAGCAAGTTCTAGAGCGCTCCAGGTAAAGGCGACTTTGGTTATAGACACATCGGCGGCGCCATCTTGAGGGGCGAGCAAATCCGGGCCAGCAACAGTACCAAGCGCAACCGTGAAGCTTAGTGATGTGGACCACCAGCTATGGATTATTTGACCGGTCTCAGCTTCGACAGCTCTGACTCTCCAGTAGTAGGTAACCCCAGGCAGGAGTTCGCCCTTGGTGACGAAATAGCCAGGGGTTGACAGTGTAGGTGGCTCGTAGCCTAGTATATCCTCCATTATCTCGCTGAAGTTCCTGTCCAGCGCTATCTGGATGTCATAGGCGCGGGCATCGCACTGGCGCTGCCATCGAAGAGCAAACGGCACGCTGGAACAGTGACAAGGGTCAGCAGGGACAAGGAAGCCTTTTGTAGGGGCTGTGAGGCTGGGAGCTGCCTTGGCGTAGCAGTCCTCAAAGCTCCAGACAGCACCGGTTTCCCCACCATCCATGTCGTATTCCTGGCTGCTGTCAATGGCCAACAGCCTGGTGTTGCTATCTGGAGTTAGACAGCCACAGTTTTTCAGTGCCTGGGGCATCGCCTGGAAGCATTCTTCACCCGAGAGTCCGACCTCCAAGTAATCCCACTCAATACACTTCCCACACGAGATGGCCCCGGCAGGCGTCAGACAACGCGCCACACCAGTCGTGTTTCCGCTGACGTAGCTGGCGTAGAGAATGCCGCCGGTGTCCGCGCTGGTCATGGGATTGCCGTCGGCATTGCTCAGCACTATGCCGGTGTAGGCGTAGGGCTTGGCATCCAGGGCTTGCCACTCAGTGCTCTGGCCAATGACCCAGCGGTAGATGGCGCCTGTATTACCGCCAGCCGCTACGGCAACATAAGTTGTGTTATTGGCATTGAAATAGGTATCAAAAGCCACAGTGACCAAGCCACTAACGGGAACATTCTCCAGCTCGGTGAAGTTCTTACCGCCATCGGAGGAGTAAGCCACATCTCCATACTGGTCACCAACAAGTATATCATCGCCCCGAACGGTGATGGTCCAACCATTCTTGATTTTGCTATCCACACAGGCATGCCAGCCCTCAGCATTGGACATGGCGACCATGCCATCTTCACCCAGGGCGTAGATGGTACTGGCGTCTTTCACCGCCAGGTCCATGATGCTGCCTAACTTGGTGGTATAGCTCACCTCCCAGCCAGCCAGGGTTGGCATGGTGTTCCAGTACATAGTCTTGGTGCCATAGTCCACGAGATAGACAGTCTCGCCACTTGTGTCGTCGGGAGCCAGTCTGAGCAACCCATGGTTGCTTTTGAGCACATCACACCAGGTCCTCAGCCATTTGCCGCTGTACTCCGGAGCCTGGGCAAACTCTTCATCTTTGACCCACACGCTGTCGCAGCCGCAGCCACTATAATCGTCAATGCTGACCAGCATAGTGTTCTGGCAATCGGGCGATACGGCGACATCGGAAAAGTAGCTAATATAGGTGTCAACCAGGCTGAGCTGGTTCCAGGTATCGCCATCGTCGAGGCTTACCGACCAGGCGCCTTCGTCATAAGGGTCGTAAGCGCCTAGCGCCACAGCATACGCCTTATTGTAGCTTGCGTAAAATGCTGCCATGGCTAATCTGCCGGTGGGCGGCTTGGCCGCCGCTTGCCATGGTGATGAGGCGGGGACTTCCATACTGGCGACGCCAGCGTTGCGATAAACCGGGACACCCGCGCAGCAATCTGTCGGGCCTCCCTTGCCATCGCCCAGCACGCCCGCGATAGCTTTACCTCCGGCTATGTCGCCCCAGTAAGACACATTGGTCAGCAACGGCCTGCCGTCTATTTGCGCCATGATAGACTGAGCTGTCGTCTCATCCTTCATTACTTTGAATATCTCGCCTCTCAGGCTAGTAGTGTTGGTAGCGTAGTTCAGCCAGACCCAGAGGGCTCGGTTCTTGTCCGTGGCTTTGTAGTCCAGGGGCAGGGCTATACCTGCTCCAAGAAACTGAGTCACGCTCCCCGTGACGGTCACAAGCTTGAGGCCAGCGTTCTCATTCCAGAGTTCGGTTTCTCCGAGGATGCCGGCCTGCAGGTGTACATCGGTGTTATTGAAGGTGACAGCCAGGATGGCATGATCCTCGGACCACCTGGGGCTGAACCGGATGTCGGCAACCATAGTACAATTCAGCCAGCCATCCCATGTTGACGTATCCTCCCAGCCATAACCTAAGGTCCCATAAACTTGAAGGCGCAGGATTCTTCCCTTCTCGTCCCCAATGCCCCCGATAGCGAGGTCGCGCCAGCCGTCACCATCTTCGGGCGAGACGGCGAGGTCGAAGACTTCATCGAGGTCGACTTCGCCCGTGTCCTTAAAGGTCGAGCCGCCATCGTTGGAGATGAAGACACGGAGGCCCGTCGGGCTCACATTGAGGGCCACAGCCACGAAGTCCCGGTCCTCACCATCGGTAGCGACATTGACAAAGGCCAAATCTTCGGGATTGCCCAGACTCCTTTTTTCAATCTCGTCGTTCACTCCCTCGGTGATGTTCTGCCAGGTGGCAGCATGGTCGGTGGACTTCAACAGGTGGTAGGATTCCCCCTCCTTATCCACGATGGCATAGGCCACCTCTCCGTTGGCAGCCAGGGCATAATCAATAATCGTGGAGTTGGGTGCCAGGAGCCAGCCGTCCTCAGATGGAGTAGGGACTCTGTCCCACTCGCTGAGACCGGGGCTGGGATTAGCACTCACTTTCTGGGCGGGTGCGGCAATAGTTATCAGACTTATGGCCAGTGTCGCAGCAATGAGCACATACAGCGCTTTCACTGGCCACGCTCTTGTTTTAGTCATACATATTCGTAGTTCATATCAACTTTATAGGTATATATCTATTTTGTCAATATGTCCCTTATTTGTCATTGCGAAGGCGC
>JBGPRV010000065.1:0-7286 GCA_041489785.1 Dehalococcoidia bacterium
CCCCACCCCCTGTTACTCTGGAGTTAAAAAACACGGTACGCATTAAGCCTCTTATGGGGAAATCGCTGAAAATTCCTCTCCCTCGAAGGGAGAGACTAGATGAGGGTGAAACCTCTGAGGAAAACTACCCGGTTATCGAAATCATCCCCGGACAGATAGTCACCAAAAAGACAATAGAAGAGATAAAAGTTGTGAATGGGACACTTATGCCCGATGTGGAAAGAGATATTCTAAAGCTGGTGGTGGTGGAAAGACACAAGGCTAGCGGCAATATCGGATTGGGACTGGTCAAAGGATTCGGCTTAAAGAAAGGAGCATTAGCCTCATCAGTGGCTCATGACTCCCACAACATAATAGCGGTGGGTACCAATGACTTCGACATTCTCAAGGCAATTGAGGAAATCAATAGGCTGCAAGGCGGGCTGGTTGTTTGCGCTAACCTGGAAATTCTCGCTTCCTTACCCCTGCCCATCGCTGGCTTGCTTTCCCCTGAGCCTCTAGATGTAGTCGTGTTCCAGCATGAAAATGTAGAGAAGGCTGCCGCCAGCCTGGGTAACTTGCCTCCAGCACCATTTGCCATCCTTTCTTTCTTGGCCCTGCCTGTGATTCCCGAACTCAGACTGACCGATTTAGGCTTGGTGGACGTAAATGAGTTTAAGTTGCTTAAGTAGAATTAACTCCGATGTAATCGGATTTTTCCATGCCGATTCCGGTTAGCGATAAATCCATTCCCCTTTATTAATATCTTCGCAGTTCTCAACGGCAAAGGTCACCGGCATGGCCCTGCCCCATCCAGTGGAGCACATTGTTGGCAGCTTTTCTCTATATCATATGACATGAAGGTAACACGGAAAGGTAAATGCGGAAATTCCTTGCTCTCTCCTTCAACGAATCCGAGCCCCTTGTACCAGTCCTTCAGTTCAGTATGCTCGGCAATGATTCCTATACTCACATAATTAACTCCAAGAAGTTTTGCTTCTGACAACGCATGATTAACCAGGGCTTTCCCAAATCCACGTCTCCTCTGATCGGGAAGCACCGCGAGGCGTTCCAGATAACATACTTCTGTATTTGCCCGTTCGAGAGCAACACACCCTACAACATGGTTTTTATTTTCGATGGCGAAATAGGTAACGCCACGTTCCATATCCTTTCGAATCCAATCCACTGTGCAATTTGATGGATGGCTAGGGGCATTCTCTGGGGTCAAGCCAAAGCGCTCGGCAACATCTCGGAATGACCTTCGGATAGTCTCTGTCAAAACCTGGGCCTCTTCTTTTGTACAAATACGTATCTTTGCACTCATCACTATTTATTGCTGACTACTGTCTAACGCCAAGATCAGCGGCGGCTGTAAGCCGTCCGCTGGGTTGAATTGTTATGTCAATTCCTTCAAGATGTGCTGGGCAAGATGTTCATCTATTTCGTTATGCCTTGGAACGGGTTGTTTTTTACCTGTGACAGGATTTTTGTATAGGTCATGACGAGGCCCGTGTCTCACAAGAACGCACCCTGCGTCAGATAGCCTCTTGATGAGGTCTTTCCTCCTCATAGTGATAACTTAAGTTCTTTAACCAGATGCTCATCTGGTACGTCTTCCATCGTCATCAGTGCATAGGCATCCTTCATATTCTCTTCAAGTTCTTTTAACGTTTTCCCCTGTGTCATTATCTCAGGGTGTTCAAGTAACTTCCCTACCCAGAATTTCTCACCCTTCCAATAAATCATGTTCAATTTAGTTTCCATTTTCTGCCTCACAAAATCCCTTTTAGTATCTTAGCATAGTCTACTGAATTTCGGGACACCATGCTTAATTCCAAAAAACTATGTCGCTTCCTTATCTACATCAAGAGATATGTACAATATCCCCTTAATTGCTTGGCGCCAAGAGCAGCGGCGGCTGAAAGCCGTCCGCTGGATTGATTGGTTATACAATCATTGATCTTATACCCATTCAATCTTCTCAATTGTAATCTCACTTCGAACGTTACCCGTATTGGGCACACCCTCCGGTTCAATAAGGATGGCTCTGTATCCATTCTCGGAAGAAGGCTTATGCTCGACTCCTTTGGGGATAACAATCATCTCCCCAGGGCGTACTTCCACCTTGCGATCACGGAAGTTCATAACAAGTGTGCCTTCCATGATAATGAATGTTTCGTCTGTTTCAGGATGGCTATGCCAAATGAAGTCACCTTTGAACTTTACGATTTTGAAGTCGTAGTTGTTCATCTTAGCAACCAAACGCACTGCGTAGTCACCGGCTGGCAATTTTCCGAACTTTTCCGAAAGGTTAATTTTTTCCACGGTCATTTCTTTATCCTCCTTGCACAATGGGCAGCGTTTTCCACCTGGCATAGTCCGGGAATTGTGTCTACCTCTCGATACTCTCCGCTCCCAGACACCAAGGCTTGGTCTGCTTCGAAATCTCCATCTGGCGGTCACATGCACGAGTATTGCTTCGCTCCAGCTCTAACAATCGTCTCTTAACCGACAATCCACCACCATATCCAACAAGCTCTCCACCACTTCCAATTATTCGATGGCAAGGGACGATTATGCTGATGGGGTTTGCCGCGTTGGCATTGCCCACAGCTCGAACAGCTCTTTCATTGCCTACATCCTTTGCTAGCTGTAAATATGTTGACGTATCTCCGTAGGGCACCTTCATGAGCGCATTCCAGACGCTTTTTTGGAAGTCAGTCCCCACCATTAATACAGGAATGTCAAACTCTCTCCTACGTCCCTTAAAATACTCATCCAGTTGCGTTCTCGTTTTCTCCAGAATTTCATCATCGTGTTCGACAAACTCGGCATTCAATGCCTTCTTGATCCTATCATCAACGGTTCTTCTCATTTCTCTGCTTCTGAAACCAAGCAAACACAGTTTGCCACGATAAGAACCCAGTACGACTTCCCCAATCTCAGTTTTGTGAAGTTGAATGTTAATTTGGTTCATTTTTCCCTCTCTCTTTCCCTACTCATAACGGCGGGCATAACGACCCTGCGACGAGCGAAAGAAAGATGCTCTTCATTTCAGGGACACCATGCTTAATTCCAAAGATTATGTCGCCTCATCATCTACATCAAGAGATATGTACGATGTCCCCTTAATTGCGGTCGGGGCGCAGCTCTGCCGCGTCCGGTGCAGTGCCTTGTTAGACCTTTTCGATCCCAAGTATTTTTGCGACAAATTGAGTTCGTGCATAGAAAGCCCTGCTGATACTGCCGTGACCAGCTCCCTTGGTTCTCGGTTGAACCAACACACCCATTGCACCTGTAAGATGCTCAAATCCTTTTGTCAAAATACAATGCCTCGTTTCTTCATAATCCCTTTTGACTTGCTCATACACGGTTTTGTCATTAAGGTCAAATGCAGCGACTCGCACAAGAATCGATCTTTCTTCGTTTTGGGACTCAAACAGGCGAGCGCACACAATTGCTTTTTTGAGCTTGGCAAGCAAGTGGCTTTGTTCAAAAGGAGTTCTAGCGACATTGTACGGATCGATCATGGTAATAGCCATTGTTTCTTTAACCACAGTTTTACCGTTCGTGAGCTTTTTGAGAGGAACTATCTTAAGCTCCCATGAACCAAAATTTGGCGATTGAGCTGAATTGATCGGGAGCCCCAAATAACGTTCGAGCACGTGTCCCGCCCAACCCTTGTTCTTTTTGTCGCCTTTCCAAATAGTGACATCATAACGACTCGCAAGTGAAACTAAGTCCTTGCCTTCCAATTCTCTCAGTCTTCTGATTGCGTCTTCTCGCTGCAACGTATTGACCCTTAGCGTGCGAATTTCAGTGACGATGGCCGACTCCCTATTGCGCGTTTCAATCGGGCAATAGACAGATTGATAAATTCGGACTCAAGTTCCGTTCCGACAAACTTCCGATAGGTTTGTATTGCGGCTACCCCTGTAGTCGAACTGCCTGCAAATGGGTCGAAGATCAAATCACCTTCGCGTGTCGATGCCAAGATGATTCTTTCCAGAAGAGCGACTGGCTTCTGAGTGGGGTGTTTTCCGAATTCCTTTTCCTCCCCATTGGGGGCGGGAATTTTCCATACCGTCTTCATCTGTTTACCAGCGTTCAGCTCCCGCATCTGTTTGTAGTTGAAACAGTGCTTTGAAGCTTCATTTTTCGCCGCCCAAACGATGGTTTCTGTGGAATGTGTAAAATATCGACATGACAGGTTTGGAGGAGGGTTAGGCTTTTCCCAAGTAACATCGTTCAGTATTTTCATTCCAAGCTGTTGCATAGCATAGCCAATAGAGTAAATGACATGATGAGTGCCAGACACCCACATCGTACCGTTGGGCTTTAACAGTTTTTGACATCTCGAAAGCCAAGTGAAATTGAACTCGTGATTTAGTTGTGGTCCATTGGATCTGTCCCATTGACCTTTGTCAACCTTGACCATCCTTCCAGCGTAACAAGTGATACCACCATTTGATAGGAAGTACGGTGGATCCGCGAAAATCATATCGAACTTGCCTTCAACGTACTTGCTGATAACCATATCCATAAACTCAATGCAGTTAGCATGATAGAGCCACACCCCGATTTCATCATTTCGAAAAACACACTGATTTGGAGAATATTCGGAACTCTCCATCACCATTAACGGCAAGGTGTTGTTTTCGTCTGTTACTTTGTATCTCACGTTATTTCCTATCTGCGAGTTGAAGTCAACTCCTCAAAGATACTACCCTCTTGTCAACATTTCTAATAATTCTTCCAAACCCTCCCACGACATAGCTCTTCCTTGACCCGTTGGATAATTAACATCTTCTTGCCCCCAAATCCATTTATACGCTTTCAACAGAGCTTCTGGATTCTCCCCTATCGGATTGGTCAAGACAAGCGACTTCAAGATGTCGTCAGGATCTTCACCATAATAGACTCTTTCAAATGCTTTGAGTATTTCAACAGTAGCATCTTTATCTGCTTTCGCCTTTTCCCCTAGATCCTCGTATATTTGCTTGTGGGTTATTTGCCACAGGCTCTGGTCGGATGGATTATAAATGAAAACGAAAAAGTCTTCTTTCCGCATTTTCCCCCATGCCTGTTTTCCTCCCGGTTTCACAATAACAATTTTTCTTCCATCAGTTATACTCTCTACCTCGTATCCGCGATAAGGTACTTCTTCAAGTCTTTTCGCAAATTCATTCGGTTCAGTGTTTTCTATTTTTAACTGTTTAAGGTCGATAGAATGTTTGTATATATTCCGTCTTGCCATCACCACATATTTCCTTCATTAAGGTCTAACGTCTATTTTTATACCTATTTTCTATACTTATTCTATAGGCATGTGCTGTATGACGAGACACAGCAAAGGGCAGAATTCTCACTTCTGCCTGGTGGCCCATAGTGATGAAGCATCGAAAGCTTCTCCTTTGAGTTTGGCTGCTATGACCTTCTTTAATTCTCCTATGGGCACTCGAATTTGCGCCAGGCTATCCCTTTCCCGGATGGTAACCTGCTTATCTTCTAAGGACTCAAAATCTATGGTAACGCAGAACGGCGTGCCGATTTCGTCCTGACGCCTGTACCTTCGCCCTATGCTTTGAGAATCATCGTAATCGGTCACGAAGCTCGGGCATAGTTGTTTATAAACCTCTTTAGCCAGGGGGGTTAACTTCTCATTCCTGCTTAAGGGCAAAACAGCTACTTTAATGGGAGCCAGAGAAGGATTCAGATGTAGAACTGTTCTCTTTTCTCTTTCGATATCTTCTTCATCATAGGCGTCAATGAGGAAAGCCAGGACAGAGCGGTCGACGCCAGCCGAAGGCTCAATAACATAGGGAACGTACTTTTCGCCAGCCTCAGCATCATAGTAACTGAGCTCTTTGCCGCTACATTTGGCATGCTGGGTGAGGTCGAAATCACCCCTGTTAGCGATACCCTCTAACTCCGACCAGCCCATAGGAAAAAGATACTCGATGTCATAGCAGTCCTTAGCATAGTGAGCCAGCTCATCCTTGCCATGCTGGCGCAGGCGAAGATTTTCCTTCCTGATACCCAGTTTGACATACCAGTCGAACCTCTCCTTGACCCAGTAATCAAGCCACTCTTTATCAGTCCCGGGCTTAACAAAGTATTCCAGCTCCATGTGCTCAAATTCTCTGGTCCTGAAGATGAAATTACCTGTGGTGATTTCATTACGGAAAGATTTGCCTATCTGGGCGATGCCCAGAGGCACCTTCTTCCTAGAGGTGGTGACTACATTCTCAAAGTTAACGAATATGCCCTGGGCAGTTTCAGGGCGGAGATAGACTATGCTTGCCTCCTCCTCCACAGGACCCATAAAAGTTTTAAACATCAGGTTGAACATGCGAGGCTCGGTTAGCTCCCCACCACATTGGGGGCATCTCTTGCCCTCTATTGCGTCAGCGCGCCACCTCAGGTGGCAGGACTTGCACTCTACCAGAGGGTCTGTGAAGTTATCAATGTGGCCGCTAGCAGCCCAGACTCCGGGGTGCATCATGATTGATGTGTCCAGACCTACTACATCATCCCGCTCATGGACTACCGCCTTCCACCAGGCGTCTTTAACATTGCGCTTAAGCTCCACCCCCATAGGACCATAATCCCAGCAACTAGCCAAACCGCCATATATTTCGCTGCTGGGGAAAATAAGCCCCCTCCGCTTACACAGAGAAACGATTTTATCCATATCTACTTTAGCAGGCATCTTCACGCCTCCTTTGAGTTTCTTAGCTTACCAGCTTTATTCACAGGCGTCAAAGGGGTGTCCCCATTCAGTACCTGAGTGACACTTCCTTTCTGTCATTGCGAGGAGCCCCAATGAATCGGGCGACGAAGCAATCTCGGTGGGGCTAAGAGATTGCCGCGCTCCCGCCTGCCAAGCCTTGGCGGGCAGGTCGCTCGCAATGACGAAAAAAAGACGGGCTCACAATGACACGGGAGAGCATTGCCAAAATCACAAACATATAAATATCACCCACCTATCCGAACTAGGTCGAGGGGATGTCAGGAGGCTGAGGGCTCAGCGTGGCAAAGGGAAAAAGGTTCTGGAGGAGAGCAAGTTGCTGAACAACCTCTTATTTAGCTTTTGCCCTGGCAGTTTTCAGAGCCGCAAAGCTCAGGTTATCCTCCTTCAAGCTAATAGCTATGGTATCTCCTTCCTTAAACTCACCCTGCAATATCTTGGTCGATATAGGATTTTCCACATACTTCTGAATAGCCCGGCGTAAGGGGCGAGCTCCGTACACAGGGTCGTAGCCTTTCTGGACTAACCAGGCTTTGGCTTCTTCATTCACTTC
>JBGPRV010000066.1:0-7238 GCA_041489785.1 Dehalococcoidia bacterium
ATTCGTAGTGGAGAGAGACGATTCTCGGTGTATTAGATGCGAGGTGTGTGTCAATCAATGCACCTTTGACGTTAACTCTTATGATATTGAGGACGACGAAATAAAGAGCCGCGAGGAGAATTGTGTTGGCTGCCACCGTTGCGTAGTCTTTTGTCCCACTAAAGCTTTGACCATTAGAAGAAATCCACTGGATTACAGGGAGAACTACAACTGGCGTCCTGAGGTTATCGAAGATATTATCAAGCAAGCAGAAACTGGCGGAGTGCTTCTTACTGGAATGGGAAATGATAAGGACTATCCTATCTACTGGGACCATTTAGTTCTCAACGCCAGCCAGGTGACTAACCCCTCTATCGACCCTCTACGTGAACCCATGGAATTGACCACCTATCTGGGGCAGAAACCTGACAGGGTAGAGTTTGGCTCACTGGGTCTCAAGACAGAGCTGGCTCCTCAGGTCAAGCTCGAGGTTCCCATAATGTTTTCGGCTTTGTCCTATGGTGCAGTAAGCCTGAATGTACAGGAATCCCTAGCCCGAGCTGCCACGGAGATGGGAACTCTGTGGAATACAGGTGAGGGTGGACTTCACCCCAAGCTTTATAAATATGGAGACAACACTACAGTCCAGGTAGCTTCGGGGCGATTTGGCGTTCATCCTGAATACCTCGATGTGGCCAGAATAGTGGAAATTAAAATTGGGCAAGGGGCTAAGCCCGGCATTGGAGGACATCTCCCCGGTGAAAAGGTGAGCGCTGAGGTAGCTAAGACCCGCATGATCCCCAGAGGAACTGATGCTTTATCCCCAGCACCGCAGCACGACATTTACTCTATTGAGGACTTGGCACAGCTTGTCTACGCCTTAAAGGAAGCCACAAATTACACTAAGCCAGTAGCAGTGAAGATTGCTGCTGTTCACAATTCAGCAGCTATTGCCAGTGGCATGGTACGAGCAGGAGCTGACATTATAGTCCTCGATGGCTTGCGAGGCGCTACAGGAGCTGCGCCCAAAATCATCCGTGATAACGTTGGCATTCCCATTGAACTGGCCCTCGCTTCTGTGGATGACCGCCTCAGACAAGAAGGCATCCGAAATCAGGCCTCTGTTGTAATCGCAGGCGGAATCAGAAATAGCGGTGATGTCGCCAAAGCCATTGCCTTGGGTGCCGATGCTGTTTATATTGGAACTGCCGCCCTTATTGCCCTCGGCTGCACTGTCTGTCAGCAATGTCATACTGGAAAATGTGCCTGGGGCATTTGTACCCCGGACCCTTGGTTAACCAAGAGGATTAACCCCGATATCGGAGCGAGACGGCTGTCCAACCTCCTTCGTGGCTGGAGCCTTGAGCTTAAGGACATACTGGGCGGTATGGGCATCAATGCTCTAGAAAGCCTTCGTGGCAACCGCCTCCATCTCAGAGGCGTGGGGCTTACCGATACCGAGCTAGAAATTCTCGGAGTAAGAATGGCAGGGAGCTAAGATGAAAGAAGTTGTAACAATAGATGCCCAAGGTATTTTTTACCGAGAACTCAATGCTAAATTGAGGCAAGCGGCATGGAATGGAACTCAAAAGATCGAGTTACGAAATGTCTACGGACAGAGATACATCGGCACGGATTTGGGTAAGCCAGTCGAAATTGAGATATTCGGCACTCCGGGTAATGATCTAGGGGTTTTCATGGATGGCCCCAAGATTATTGTCCATGGCAATGCCCAAGATGGCTGCGGGAATACTATGAACAGCGGAGAAATAATCATTCATGGTCATGCCGGCGATATTCTTGGTTTATCAGCCAGGGGAGGCAAGATCTTTGTCAGAGAGGATGTTGGTTACCGGGCAGGTATCCATATGAAAGAATATCAAGACAAAAAGCCAATGGTGATCATTGGTGGCACAGCACAGGATTTTTTGGGTGAATACATGGCGGGTGGAATTCTAGTACTCTTGGGGCTAAACCTCAAAGAAGGAGAGGGGCACAAGGCAAATTTCATCGGCACTGGCATGCACGGTGGCGTTATCTATATGAGGGGCAATGTTCAGGAATTTCAACTAGGCAAAGAAGTAGGTGTCGCTGAACTAAATGAAAACGATTACTTAACTCTAAAGGAGCTCGTAGGTGAGTTCGCTTATCACTTCGGCTATGATGCCGAAGAGATATTAAAATACAAATTTACTAAACTTTTCCCCCTCTACCTCCGCCCTTATGGCCGACTTTATGCTTATTAGACCTCATAATATATAATGTCACTCTGAGGGAGCATAGCGACCGAGGAATTTCTGAGCCCCCTTGCTTCGCTCAGGGCGACATGGAAAGTAGGTGGATAGTTACGATCTAAGGGGATACAGCTTTGCCTAGAGTGTTCATTATAGCCAATGACAGCGAGCCAATAAGGAAATTGAGGGTGGATCTCGCCCAGGGAGGTCTTGATTGCCTGATTGTTCCCAGTAAGGATGAAGCAATCAAACAAATTGCTGGGCAATCCCCGGGGCTGCTGTTGCTAGATACGGATGAAGCGACAATTGGTTCAGAAGTATGGGAACTAGCTCAAAGGACAAGGCAAGAAAGACAGATATCCATTATCGCTCTCCTCCCCAGAGAGAAACTCAATGGCTTCGATTTCAGCACCAGTATAGATGATTTCGTGGTCAAACCCTGGGAAGCAACCGAGGTTATAACCAGGATAAAGCGAATTCTGAGGCAAAAAGAGAACATAGATAGCGAAGATATAATTAGGTGTGGAGACTTAGTTATAGATTCAGCTAAGTGCGAGGTATTGCTTGGTAGTAAGCCAATAATACTGACCTTCAAGGAGTATCAGCTACTCAAATTTTTAGCAAACAATAAAGGAAAGGTTTTTACCCGAGAGGCTTTGCTGAATAAGGTCTGGGGATGGGATTATTATGGTGGTGATAGAACTGTGGACGTACATATCCGAAGACTGAGGAGCAAAATCGAGGATATAAACCATTCTTTTATTGAAACCATAAGAAATATAGGATATAGATTCACAGAACCATAAGCCTAAGGCATAGTGTGCTACGTTGAATCAGTTAAACTCACACCACTTTCACTGCTGTTCCATACGCTACCATCTCAGCGGCTCCAGAGATTACCATCACGGAAGAACCAATAAAGCCCCCAGCCTATCAAAATGCCCAGGCCGGCTGCTAGCAAAATACCGCCGATTTTCCTCAAGCTACTCCTCCCCGAATCGATTAGTGATGGGCAATCTCCTATCTCGGCCAAAGTCCCTGGGAGTTATCTTGATACCGGGAGCAGTTTGGCGGCGCTTATATTCGCTCCTGTCTACCAAGCGAGCTACCTTTGTAACTATGCCACGGTCAAAACCCATGGCTATAATCTGGTCAATCGCCAAGTCATCCTCCACATAGGCCTTTAGGATAGGGTCCAGTACATCATATGGAGGTAGAGTATCGGTATCTTTTTGGTTGGGTCTTAGTTCAGCCGATGGTGCTTTGGTTAATATGGCAGGTAGTATTACCTCTTTCCCAGCCTGGCGATTCCTGTACTGCGCCAACTTATAAACCGTCGTTTTAGGCACGTCTTTGAGAGGGATAAATCCTCCAGCCATATCCCCATAAAGGGTAGTATAGCCCGTCGCCGTCTCGCTTTTATTGCTGCAAGCAAGCACCAGCCAGCCGAACTTATTGGACAAGGCAAAAAGGATGTTTCCTCTGATCCTCGCTTGAATATTTTCCTCGGTGCTATCAGGTTGGGCACCTTTGAAAGCCTCAACCAGTGTTTCCGAATAAGCGCTAAACGCTCTCTCAATAGGTATCACCCTGAACTCTATGCCTAGATTTCTTGCTAAAGCTTCAGCGTCTGATTTGCTACCAGGCGATGAGTAACGAGAAGGCATGGAAATACCTATAACATTCTCAGCACCAAGGGCATCTGCTGCTATGGCAGCCACTAGACTTGAATCAACCCCACCAGATAAGCCGATGACTACTTTCTCAAAGCCATTCTTGCGCACATAATCTCTGACACCAAGAACAAGTGCCTGGTATATCTCAGCAATCTCGCTTAATCTTTCAACTTGCCTTAGTGGCAAAGGTGGCTTGGTCACCACAGGGCCTTCATTTGATACTTCAAACTTGGTAATCCGTCCCAATTCTTTTTTGACCCACGGTGTCTCTTTCCTCCGGCGAGGGTCATGCAATTGTGAACGAAATACCGATTCCATATCCAGATCGGCCACTACGAGATCTTCTTCAAACTGTCTGCCCCGTGCAATAGGCTCCCCCTTCTCGCTGAAAATTACGCTATTGCCGTCGAATACAAGCTCATCTTGCCCCCCAACCAGATTATTGTAAGCAACAATAGCTACGTTGTCGGCTGCTCTGGTAGCAAGCATCCTCTCCCTAGAGAGTCCCTTGCCAGCATGATATGGAGAAGCGCTTATATTAACTAACAATCTAGCCCCAGCAGAAGCTTGCACTGTTGCCGGCCCGGTTTCGTACCAAATGTCTTCACAGATGGTTATGCCTATGCCGATGCCATAAATGGTGAAAACGGGACATTCTTTCCCTGCCTGAAAATACCTATTTTCATCGAATACGCCATAGTTCGGTAAATAGAATTTGTGGTAAATCCCAATCAATTTTTTGTTATAGAGCACCGCAGCAGCATTGTATATATCGGCATCGCTGTCGACGAAGCCTACTACTATTGCTATGCCTGAGCTGTGCTCTATTATTTTGTCAAGGCTTTCCCTGTTTTGCTTAATGAATTGTGGTTTGAGCAGCAAATCTTCTGGGGGGTAGCCAGTTATAGCTAATTCAGGGAAGGTGAGCAGATCAACTCCCAGCGACTTTGCCCTGTCAATGAATTCCGCTATTTTCCTGGTATTACCATTGAGGTCACCCACAGTGGAATTAATCTGGGCTATCCCAAACCTGATGTTGTGCAATTTGCCTCCTTATGGCAACAAATAGTATAGCAAACATTAACAAGCATTTTCCGTAGTCTATAGAGGCTAATACAAGATAGACCGCCCTCTTATTCAAATGCTCTTGGCCCACTCCACAGCGTTCAGAAAAATGCGGAAGCCGTCTCCATAATCCCGTCGAGGCCCTGTGATCCACCTGGGATGTTGCGTCCAACGGATGAATCGCTCCGGGTGTGGCATCAGGGCAAAAATACGACCAGTAGCATCACAGATACCGGCTATATTGTTCATTGAACCATTGGGGTTGTGTGGGTAGCCAGCTCGAATGTCTCCTGTCTCATCAGCGTAGTAAAGTGCCACATTTGGCTCCTCTAGCGCCCCCGGTTCAATCACTACCTTGCCCTCTCCGTGGGCCACCGGGAGATACATAAGATCTATTCCTCGTGTAAAAATGCAGGGGCTTGTTTCGTTGGCGCGGAGGTAGACCCAGCGACACTCAAACCTGCCGGAATCGTTGCCAGCTATGGTTAGCGATTGCGAGTTTTCACCTCTCGACCTAGGTAACAGGCCAGCTTTCACTAGAACCTGAAACCCATTACAGATCCCCAGAATGAGCCGGCCATCGTCAACAAATTTCTGAATTTCGTCCCTTAGCTTGAGTCTTAATTCGTTGGCAAAGATTCTCCCGGCCGAGATATCATCCCCATAAGTAAAACCGCCGGGGATGACCATTATCTGGTAATTGGAGATAAGATTCTGCCGGCGAATAAGCTCATTCACATGGATCAAATCCACCTGTGCCCCAGCTCGTTCGAAGGCAAAGGCAGATTCCACGTCGCAGTTTGTCCCCGGGGCTCGCAACATCAGTGTCTTCACTTTAGTGATCATGTCAAGTCCTACCAGCGAAGAGGTCTTTGCCAGGCCTCCTTGAGTTCAGCAATGGGAGCTGAAAGCACTAATTTCCCACTAATACCGTAGACCTCGAGCTTTTCTTTGCTTGTAACCTGACCAATGGCGGCGAAATCGACCCCAGCCATCATACCTTCGAACTGGTGCCTGTCCTTCGGGGCTACCTCTACCAGAAACCTGGTATTCGATTCGGATAAGAGCACGTAATCGTCTCGATTCATGGTTTCACCCAGCGGCACTTGCCCCAAATGGATTACCATCCCTAAACCTCCTGCGAAGGCCATCTCGGCGGCGGCCACCCCAATGCCTCCTTCGCTCAAATCATGGCAGGCCCTGACCAGGCCCTTCTCC
This sequence comes from Dehalococcoidia bacterium, assembly GCA_041489785.1. GTDB lineage: Bacteria > Chloroflexota > Dehalococcoidia > GIF9 > AB-539-J10 > RBG-13-51-36. The sequence continues at coordinate 6,173 of JBGPRV010000066.1, forward strand.
ATGACGGCGCTGAGGGTGTCCATGAGTCTCTTCCCTTTCTTGGAGTCCACCCGGGGCACCCTATTCCCCACATATCCGTGAATGCCGTAGTATTGTGAGCCGCCGAGCTCATTCCACGTGGTGCCGATGATGTAGACCAGGTCACCCTTTCGCTTGCAATCCATTGTAACTGCCCTCTCCACATTATCCATCACCGCCACTGCGGAGATGAGCAGCGTGGGTGGAATGCAGATGTTCTCTCTTTCGGTCTCAAACTCATTATAGAGACTATCCTTTCCGGAGATGAAGGGAGTCTCATAGCCGAGAGCAACATCGTAGCAGGCTTGCGCTGCTCGCACCAGACCACCCAGCCTGTCCGGCTTGTCTGGATTGCCCCAACAGAAATTATCCAGCAGCGCCACCCTGCGAAGGCTGCCCCCAACGGCCACAACTTGCCGCAATGCCTCATCTATAGCAGAGGCAGCCATCCAGTACGGGTCGATGTCCCCATACTTGGGATTGATGCCGTTGGCAACGATGATGCCCATATCTGAATCGAGTATCGGTCTGACGATGGCAGCGTCACTGGGGCCATCATTGTTTACCCCTGTGAGGGGCTTGAGAACGCTACCGCCCTGTACCTCATGGTCGTACTGGCGTATTACCCATTCTTTACTGCAAACATTCCACGAGGCCAGAATACGCAACAGGTCTTCACGTAGGTCAGTCGGCTGCGGAAAGTCTGGCTCTACGTGCTGTGGCAGTTCCCAGACAGCCTCCTTCTCCAGTTGGGGCAGCCCTTTATGTAGAAATTTCATATCAAGGTCGCCAACCAGATTGCCTTCGTAGAAAAGCTCAAGCCGTCGAGTATCGGTGAACTCTCCGATAACAGTAGCTTCTACCCCTTCACTTTGGAAAAGAGAAATCAGCTGGTCGACTGTGTTTGGTGGCACGGCCAGCACCATCCGCTCCTGAGATTCAGATATCCATATCTCTGTGTAGGAGAGCCCCAAATACTTCAGAGGGACTCGCTCCAGGTAAACACGTACGCCCGTTTCTTCGGCCATCTCCCCCACCGCCGATGAAA
>JBGPRV010000067.1:0-7008 GCA_041489785.1 Dehalococcoidia bacterium
TCTGACCCCTAGCCTCAGCCACAAGACTCATGTCAAGAGGCCCACCAGGATTATTGGCAACCAAGTCTCTATAGGTAATACGACTTTTTCCCTTGGTGATTTTTTTGATGAGGTCTATAACCCTATCTAAATCGCTATCCGTCATACGGCGAATGTCTATAGCATCTCTTCCTACTACACTCATCTAAATTAACCTCCTAAATGAGCTGCTCCTTTTCCACCCGAATGGCGCCCAAAAATTCATAGACGCCTCTACTATTTATTGTACCACACCCATCAGCATTTCAGTAAAGTTTGAAAATAGCTAGAGGCTCTTTTTTGTTTCCTCGATCTCCCTTTCTACCTCCTTTAGTTCCTCTTCCAGGTCTTTCTTATACTCCTCGAGCATGTCCAGATACTCCTTTCTGCGGGGAAAGGGCTTGAATCCCTGGAAGTAGAAACCGAAGGGAGGGAGGCCAAAGTAGAACCTCCGGGATCTCCTACTCCACATCTCTATTCACCTCCTGAATTGGCCGTCGCCTGGGCAATCCAGGACGACGGGGATATTTACTCGGTGTAGGGGATAGTTTATCAATAATTACCAAATAACGCGCATCGTTAAATTCGTCCAATTCTATTTTCTTTATTTGGTCTAATTTGCCTCCCAGGGCAGCAATGGCTTTTCCCGCCCTATTTATCTCCTGGCCGATCTCCCCTTTCTTTTGAGCGATAAATCTTCCCCCAATCCGGCAAAAGGGCAGAGTTAGTTCCACTAAGGTCGGCAACAAGGCTACAGCACGGGAGAGAACCAGGGCAAATTGCTCACGATAGAGTGGTAAATGAGCTGCTTCCTCAGCTCTACTATTCAGCACTTCGACATTTTCCAGCTCCAGTTTACGGATAATGTGGTGGAGGAAAGCAGTCTTTTTTGTTGTCGGTTCAATGAGCACCAGCCTGGGCTGGGGGAAAAGAATTTTGAGCGGCACTCCGGGGAAGCCGGCGCCTGTGCCTATGTCTACAATATTGAAATCCGGCCTTTCCACCTCTTCCTCAGGCAAAGCCAGAGTGATGGTCAGGGAATCAAGGAAATGCTTTACCTGTACCGAGGAGTAATCTGTTATGGCTGTGAGGTTGATTTTTTTATTCCATTCAATTAGCTCCTGGTAGTAAAGCTCAAATTGCCTTATCTGTCTGGAATTGAGCTTTATTCCCAGCTTGCCGGCTCCTTCAATAAGTTCTTTCATCTTGAGACACTCTTAAAATTCGGAGGCTGTTTAGCAACCCGTTCGCCTGAGCCTGTCAAGGTGCAACCTAATTTTATCATGACTGCCGCTCATGGTTCGACACACTCACCACGAGCGGTTAATAAACAATCTCCAACATACTGCTTGACAAAATAGTAAGGAAAATCATATAATTTAGAAAAGTAGGATATATCATACGATACTAAGTTGGGCGCCAAGTTTATTCTAGGAGGGAAAATGGAAGACAAAGACATGCAGGTAGTCGGTAAGTGTTTTGGCTCAACGGTTGTTGGCCCACGAGGGCAGATAGTTATACCCGTGGAAGCCAGAAAGGAATTGGGTATGGATGTTGGTACTAGGCTGTTAACTTTTAAGCTATTTCCGGCAGGGGGTCTGGTCTTTGTTAAAGTAGAGGCAGTTGAGGAGTTCGTCAATATTATGACTCAACATGTGAATGAGTTTACTAAGTTAGTAAGGAAATTTAGAACTGAAAATTTAGAAAATGAGGCCAAGCGAGATTAACAATCCTGCTGCTAAACTTTTAGGCATCCTGGTTCTGCGGTAAAGCAAATATTTGCTGTGGTACAACAAGCAAATTTTTGAAAAATGAAAAGAGGCGAAGGAAAATGAAAAAACGGTTAGCACTAATAATAACAATCTGCCTGGTTGTTATTGGTATAGTACTTGGTGTCGTACTTACTAGAGGCGCTGGCCCCGAAGCTACGCCGACGACTGTTAACGTTACTCGAGGCGACATAGTGAAAACCGTTTTAGTGGATGGCAATTTAGAAATGCCTAATAAAGCGTATTTATCATTTGGCGTCACGGGTACAGTGACAGAGGTACTGGTTGACGAAGGGAATAACGTGACAAAGGGCCAGGTATTAGCCAGGCTCGATGCCCAGTCTTTGAACTCAAGTGTAAAAACGGCTGAGTTGCAAGTCGAAATAGCGGAGGCCCAAGTCAGGGCAGCCCGAGCACAATATGAAATCGCCCAGATTAACCTGGATGAGGGCGGACTGGGCGAGTCCGAGGAGGTTCTTGAGCAGCGAGTGGATATAGCCGAAGCAAGCTGGGAAACAGCAAAAATGAACTTGAAAATAGCAAAACTCAGCCTGGCATCGGCAAAGCTTAACCTGGAGAAGGCAGTAATAGTGGCTCCCTTTGATGGCTTGGTGACTGACATCACCATAACTGAAGGCAAAGAAATCTCGGCAGCGACATTAGCCACCCCGGCAATATCCTTGGTTGACACTAGTGAGATAGAGCTGCGCGGCTTCATTGATGAAATAGATGTTGCCATGGTGCAGCTAGGCCAGGAAGCAAATATCCTGTTAGATGCCTTGCCCGACGAAGAAATAAATGGTAGGGTGACTTTTATCTCCCCGATAGGCACAATTCGAGCCGGTGTGGTATCTTACGAGACCACCATAACTTTGGAAAATCCCGTTGCAGGGCTCAGGGATGGCATGAGTGCCACTGCTGAAGTCGTCATCGAGCGCCGTGATGATGTATTGTGGATACCGAACAGAGCCATTCGGGGGACCTGGGAAAACCCGACGGTTGTAGTGCTCGTAGACGAGCAGGAGGAAGAACGAGAAATTACCTTAGGGCTAAGCGATGGGATAAACACTGAAGTCCTGTCGGGATTGGAGGAGGGGGAAAAGGTGGTATTACCTGCTGTCGAGGAGCAATCAGACGGCTTCTTCCCGATGTAGTCAATGCTTGAACTTGAAAACATAACCAAAGTGTATAAAGCGGGTCAGACCGAAGTCCCTGCTCTGCGGGGGATTAGCTGCCGCATTGAGTCAGGGGAGATGGTATCTATCGTAGGGCCTTCGGGCTCGGGAAAGTCCACCCTGATGAATATCATCGGCTGTCTTGACAAGCCAACTTCAGGACAATACCGCCTGGATGGGATCGAGGTAAGTGAGCTTAACGATAATCAATTAGCCGAGATAAGAAATAAAAAGATAGGCTTTGTCTTTCAAAGCTTCAACTTATTGCCCAGGACCACGGCTTTAGCCAATGTGGAACTACCACTTATTTACAGTGGTGTCAGCAACCGACGGCAAAGAGCGTTACAGGTCCTGGAGTCTGTGGGATTAGCTCATCGGGTCACTCACAGACCAAGCGAGCTAGCTGGAGGGGAACAACAAAGGGTGGCTATCGCTCGAGCCTTAGTAAATAATCCCTCTCTTATTTTAGCTGATGAACCCACAGGCAACCTCGACACCCGGACCAGCCAGGAAATCATGGCGATTTTTAAGAAATTGAATGAGCAGGGCATGACCATCGTTTTGGTTACTCATGAACCAGATATTGCCGCTTATACCCAGCGCACCATTAAACTTCGCGATGGCCAGATTGAAGAAAGTGTTCGTTGAGGGCAGAATCATACTTGAATTTCAAATAGAGGCATCGGAATGAAACTCTGGGATTGTTTCTCTACTGCGCTACGGGCTTTGCTTGGCAACAAGCTAAGGTCAGTTTTGACCATGCTGGGCATCCTGATTGGCGTGGCTGCAGTTATTTCTGTGCTATCTTTAGGAAGTGCGCAGGCGGCTCTAGTAGAGGAGTCTTTTGCCACCTTGGGGTCCAACCTGATATACGTTATGCCTAGAGAGGCGGGTGTAATGGGTGCGGGGGTGGGTGAGGCAACACTGACTTTGGAAGACGCTGAGGCGATTGCCCGTCACGCCCCTTCTGTAAAGGCGGTGGCGCCAACGGCACAAACTTACGCCCAGGTTATAGCTGGAGGAGAGAGTCTTAACAGTTTGATTGCTGGGGTGACTCAACAAGCCGAATGGGTGGACAACTACGTCGTGGCACAAGGCAGCTTTATTACCGAATCCGATTATAGGGCGAGGTCAAGGGTAGCTGTCCTGGGGAGCGAGGTAGCCAATACCCTTTTTGGCCAGATGGACCCTACTGGCCAGAGCATAAGGATTGCTGGGCGTCAATTCCAGGTCATCGGTGTACTGGAAAGCCGGGGGATGGGATTTGGAGTTGAAGACCTCAGGGTCTATATTCCTTTATCCACCTTCTATACCACTTTGGCAGCCTCACAGGCGGGCAGCCGCGGAAACAGCGTTGACATGATCAGCGTCAAGGTAGGGAGCGGCGACGAACTGGAATCTGCCATGCAGGAGATCACTGCTATTTTGCGGGACACCCACGGCATCAGGGAGGGAGAAGACGATGACTTCAGAGTTCTCAACGTGGCGTCTGTGGCAGGCCAGGTCACCCAGGTGCTGGGAATACTCCAGCTCGTCCTTGCCGGCATAGCTGGTATATCCTTGCTTGTCGGCGGCATCGGGATTATGAATATCATGCTGGTTTCGGTGACCGAGCGTATCAGGGAAATCGGTTTGCGTAAGGCGGTAGGAGCCAAGCGTCGAGATATTCTGATTCAATTCCTCATTGAAGCTGCTACACTGGGGCTCTGTGGCGGTGCTCTGGGGATAGGACTGGGGTGGATTATAGTTAAAATCATGTCTATCGTAGCGACAAATCTTGGTTTCTCCTTTGCTGCTACGCTTTCCGGCGATGCTATTGCCCTGGCGGTAGGTGTAGCAATTGGTATCGGACTTATTTCTGGGTTGTACCCGGCCATCCGGGCGGCACGACTCGACCCCATCGAGTCCTTGCGTCACGAATAGGCTACTTCTTTTGAATCAGGGACAAAAATTCACTGCGAGTTGCTACCTTGCTTCGGAAATTCCCTCTCACCGACGAGGTTATCACAGTTGTCCCGGGCTTTTTTATCCCACGCATAACCATGCACAAGTGCTCGGCCTGGATAACCACAGCCACACCAGCGGGTTGAAGTGCTTCAAAAATGGCATCAGCAATTTGCTGGGTCATCCTTTCCTGAAGCTGAGGGCGTCTGGCGCAGATTTCTACCACCCTGGCCAGCTTGCTTACCCCTACCACTCTACCGCCAGGGCTAGGGATATAACCGACATGAGCTACGCCATAGAAGGGCAGGAGATGGTGTTCACACATGGAATAGAAGGGAATGTCCTTTAAAATCACCATCTCTTCATATTCTTCCTCAAACTCCACCACTAGCTCAGCTTTAGGGTCGACGTCCAAACCAGAAAAGAGCTCGGCATACATTTCAGCCACCCTCTGTGGCGTGTCCTTTATGCTCTCTCTGCGGGGATCATCACCAATAGCCTTTATTATGGAGGCAATTGCCAGTTTGATTTTATCTTGATTAACCATCTAAATCCCTCTCTTTACAAAGCTTACGCTGTTTTTGTCCGTGCTAGCATAGAAATCCGAACCGAGGTAAAGGAGCGGCTTTATCTTATCCAGGTTGAGAACCTCCGTCGGCGTAAATGCTTCCTCGAGGAAGTGCACAGCTACAATCTCACCGACTACCCAGATGTGGTCACCATAGGGCTTACTATCCACTAGCTTGCATTCATAGGCAGCATAAGCATCCTTTAAGATAGGTGCCGTGGTTTTCAAAGGCTTCTCTTTCTTGATATTAAATCTCTCAAATTTGTCCATCTGCTGTCCGGAAGTGCCGCCGACGGCAGCGGCAAGGGAGGCTTTTTTTGAAGGAATGAAATTGATGCCAAACTCCCGGCTTTCTGTGATAAGCTGGTAAGTAAATCTCTTAGGTGCAATGGCGATGCCATAGAGGGGTGGCTTAAAAGAAATTGAACTATGCCAGGCGGCGGTCATGGCATCATCCTTGCCGCCGGCACTAGCGGTAACTATAACTGCTACCTTGGGATAGTGCTGGCTGAATTTCCCTATAGCTTCGGTAACAATTTTTGGCATAGTTTTCACTTCCTTAACCCAGTGTTATTCTCTCTGCAATACCACTCTGGCTCTCTGCCTCTTGTTATCTCCGGGCGTAGCCAGGAATTGCCGAGGTCGGGAATTTCAAAACTTCCTCAACGGCCGCCAGGTCAGCAGGAAGCTCCATGGGTGCCCGGGCATATCTTGCTGGCACACCGGGGTCCTTTAGGCCGGTGCCGGTGACGATGCAAACTACACGCTTGTCCGAGAAGTCTTTCTTTTTAGCTAACTTAATAAGCCCGGCTAGGGAAGCTGCTGAAGCTGGCTCGCCGAAGATACCTTCTTTGATGGCCATCAATCTATAGGCATTCATAATGTCGTCATCAGTAACACAGTCAATGATGCCACCCGATTCATCCCGGGCGGCTACTGCCTTCTGCCAGCTAGCAGGGTTGCCAATGCGAATAGCTGTGGCAATGGTCTTGGGTCGTTTGACAACCTTGTCTAGCACTATGGGGGCAGCGCCGGCAGCCTGAAAGCCCATCATTTTGGGAGTGTGGCTGGCCTTGCCTGCCCGGTGGTATTCCACGAACCCCTTCCAGTAAGCGGTGATATTGCCGGCATTGCCCACAGGGATGAAGAGATAATCGGGAGCATCCCCCAGGTCGTCTATAATCTCAAAAGCTGCCGTTTTCTGACCTTCGATGCGATCAGGATTTAGTGAATTTACCAGGGTAACGGGGTATTTTTGGGTTAAGGCACGTACTATGTGAAGTGCCTGGTCGAAATTACCTTTTATGCCTATAATCTGGGCGTCGTAAACAAGGGCTTGGGCCAGCTTTCCCGTGGCTATCTTCCCTTTGGGGATAATGACAATAGTTTTTAATCCGAATCTAGCGCCATAAGCGGCTGCCGAAGCGCTGGTGTTGCCTGTGGAGGCGCAAATAATGCTCTGGCTACCACTTTCCACCGCCTTAGCCACCGCCACCACCATGCCCCGGTCTTTGAAAGAGCCGGTGGGGTTACA
>JBGPRV010000068.1:0-6840 GCA_041489785.1 Dehalococcoidia bacterium
ATGTAGATGCCTGTAATGTCACCGATGGTCAGACTGCGGTAGTGCGCATGGCATCTTGGGCAGCTTGTCTTATAGCCAAAGAGGAAGGCTTAGACCCTATCGTCCAGATGACCTGTCGCGACCGTAATCGCATTGCCCTTCAAATGGATGTGTTAGGCATCGCAGCACTGGGCATAAATAACATGTTGTGTCTCACGGGAGACCACCAGAAATTCGGTAATCATCCCACTGCTAAGGGTGTTTATGACCTCGATTCTATTCAACTGGTTAAGATGGTAAAAGACATGAGGGATGAAAAAAAGTTCCAGTGTGGCGAGGCGATGGCGGTTGAGCCGCGTCTCTTCATTGGTGCTGCTGAAAATCCTTTTGCTGACCCTTTCGAGTTCAGGGCACCACGTCTTGCTAAGAAAGTGGCAGCGGGGACAGATTTCATCCAGACACAGATTGTTTACAATGTGGATAAGTTCGCTGAATGGATGAAGATGGTGCGAGACAGAGGCTTACATGAGAGAGTAAAGATACTTGCCGGTGTTGCCCCCATCAAGTCAGTGGGTGCCGCAAAATATATGAAGACCAGAGTTCCCGGAATGGATGTGCCTGACAGCGTTGTCGCCAGGCTTCAAGGGGTGCCTAAAGAACAAGTGTCTAAAGAAGGCATCAAGCTTTGCATTGATATTATCAATCAGGTGCATGAAATTGAGGGTGTGGCGGGTATTCATCTCATGGCTATCGAATGGGAGGAAGCTGTGCCTGAGATAGTAGAGGCGGCAGGTCTCTTGCCACGCCCAAAGTTTGTAACATGATGCACGACCACAGTTCTTCATCGGGTGGCTGCTGGGAACGCGGTTTCGATCTGTCCTACAGACTTGCTTGCGAGCAGCTGGCCAAGATTAGTGATATACCACAGCAGTGCCGCAGAAGCGGTGCGCTGTACATAGGGCCCAACGAGATAATCATTAATTATCTAAATCAGTCGTATCACATCATGCTTCCTGATGCAAAAATTTTGTTGAAAAATGGCGGTACAGAAGTGCCCTTGAGAGACAGGATTCTGATTCTTCACTATTTCACTGGGGCGAAGGGCACTCCGGCTACCGGAAAATCAATAGCCTACAAGCAACTGCAGGGAGGCGTTAGCTATTTTCCGGCATTTTCCCAGAGAGCGATTGGTCCTTTAGTGAAAAACTTTGGCAGAGGTCCCGAGCTGCTGACAAAGGCAGCGGCAAAGTTGGGAGGCTGTGAAGCAGACTACGGAGACGTGTCGGTGACCATCAATGCTTTCGACCGTGTGCCCATAACATTAGTGTTGTGGAGAGGCGATGATGAGCTTGCTCCCAATGGGAATATATTGTTCGATGCCAATATTTCTGATTATCTTTCCACTGAAGATGTAACTGTGCTTTGTGAGACTATCATCTGGAAGCTGGTTAAAGATATTTCCTCTAGTTAATCGTTTTGGACATAAAGGGTGAGGGGTTAAATATACCAAAAGAAGCTTGTGAAAGGAGCCGGCAATGGTTAAGCAAGACATAATTACTGTGAATGTTGATGGCAAAGAGGTAAAAGCCAGGCAAGGGCAGACGATATTGGAGACTGCCAGATGCTCAGGAATTTACATTCCCAGTCTTTGTTATTATCCCGGCTTAAAACCGCTCCCCCAAGTAATGCCTGATGAGGCTTGCCAGCTTTGTGTAGTGGAGGCAAATGGCAATATTGTTCTCTCCTGTGTCACTCCCGTCTCTAGGCGAATGGTAGTTAAGACGAAGACGCCAAAGTTACAAGATCTTCGGCAAAAAAAATTGCTTGCCATTTTAGCTAGACAGCCCACCGATAGCTGCTTTGAAAAAAGGGAATGCGAACTTCAGAAAGCCATCGACTATGTCGGTTTAAGGGAGATACCCGTCCATGTTCCTAGGTCTTTGCCTCCTTTAGAGGACAATCCCTTCTTCGTTCGTAATTCTAGCTTTTGCATTTTATGCCATCGTTGTCTTCGGGTCTGTGACGAGATAAGGTGCAATAGCGTAATTGAGATTGCCTTTCCGTGTTACAAAGCTTGCCCTGCTGGTATAGACGTTCCTCGTTATATTCGCCTTATTGCCAGAGGGAGACCAAGCGCATCCTTAGCAGTGATAAGGGAAAAGGTTCCTTTTCCTGCTGTATTAGGTAGAGTATGTGCTGCCCCCTGTCAGGAGGAATGCCGGCGTGGCCAAGATGTAGATAAGGCATTACATATAAGAATGCTCAAGCGCTTTGCGGCTGATAATGGTGATGATAGCTGGAAAAAGCAAGTAAAGGTTCTCCCATCAACAGGTAAAAGCGTAGCGGTAGTGGGAGCGGGGCCGGCAGGGCTCACTTGTGCTTACTATCTGGCCAAGTTGGGACACAAGGTAACTGTATTCGAAGCTCTCCCCGAGCCGGGTGGAATGATGAGAGTAGGAATCCCTGAATATCGCCTTCCACGGAATACACTTCGCGATGAGATTCGAGAAATTGAGATGGCTGGTGTGAAAATCAAACTGAACACCCGGGTTGAGTCCTTAGATTCTCTTTTTAAACAAGGATACCAGGCAATTTTTCTTGCCATCGGTGCTCACAAGGAAATGAAGCTGGGAGTTGAGGGGGAAGACTTGCCTGGGGTAATCGGGTGTGTGGAATTCCTTCGCCGTTTTAACCTCGGAGAGAAGGTGAAGATAGGAAATAGGGTAGGGGTGATCGGTGGAGGGAACGTTGCCATAGATTCTGCTCGTGCTGCTTTGCGGCTTGGCGCTAAGAGGGTAATTATCTTTTACCGGAGGACGAAGAGCGAAATGCCAGCCCAATCGGAGGAGGTAGAACAAGCGTTGGAGGAAGGAATTGAAATCATCTTTCTCGTCGCTCCTGCCAGGATTCTCAAGGAGAATGGCAACCTGAAGCTAGAGTTAATCCGTATGGAGCTGGGAGAGCCTGATTCCAGTGGCAGGCGCCGCCCTGTTCCTATCAAGGGAAGCGAGTTTACTGCCGGGCTTGATACTTTGATTGCTGCCATAGGTGAACAGCCGGATGTTCCTGCAGGCTTTCAGGTCGAAGTAGGGCGGGGAAACATAGTGAAGGCCAATGAAGACTTAAGCACGAATCGAGAAGGCGTTTTTGCCGGTGGCGATTGCGAGAGCGGGCCAGCTTTAGTCATCAATGCTATTGCTGCGGGAAGGAAGGCAGCTCAGTCCATTGACCTTTATCTTGGTGGCAAAGGAGATATTACAGAGTACCTTATGCCTGCCAAGGAAGCTATAGTTTGGTTAGAAGAAGTACCTACAGGAGAAAGATTAGCTACCATTTCTCATCTTACACCCCAGACACGCATTGATGGTCTTTCCGAAGTGGAGCAAGGAATGAATTGGGAGACAGCAGTTGCTGAAGCTCAACGCTGCCTCCAATGCCATGCTATTGCCCCGCTGGGAGGGCAAACCCTTCGCGAGGTCGGCTGTAAGTTTTGCGGTGCCTGCGTTGATTCCTGTCCTACAGGTGCCCTTACTGATTTGGCTACCCGCGGGCTGGCGAAGCCCGATCGTGTAGTTACCACAATCTGTCCCTATTGTGGTGTTGGCTGTCAGCTAAAGCTTGAGGTCAAAGGTGGAAAGATAGTAGTTTCCAAACCCGATCCAGATGGTGCGGCTAATCATGGACAGGCATGTGTCAAAGGACGGTTCGGCATTGCCGAGTTTGTCCATCATCCTGAAAGGTTGACCGTTCCCTTGATAAGAAAAAATGGGGAATTAAAAGAGGCATCCTGGGACGAAGCACTGGACTTGGTGGCAAGTAAATTGAGAGGTTATACGCCGCGTGAAATAGGCGTCATCGCCTCAGCCAAGTGCACCAATGAAGAGAACTATGTCATGCAGAAATTCGCGCGAGCAGTGCTGGGTACCAACAATGTTGACCACTGTGCCCGGCTGTGTCATGCCCCCACTGTAGCTGGCCTGGCGCAAAGCTTTGGCAGTGGAGCTATGACTAATTCCATCAGCGAAATTGGCGACGCCGCCTGTATTTTGGCTATTGGCACCAATACTACAGAAGCCCACCCTGTGATTGGGCTTGAAATAATAAGAGCAGTGAAAGGCGGGGGTAAGCTCATTGTAGCTAATCCCATGGAAATTGACCTCTGTCGCTTTGCTAGCCTCTGGCTCCGGCATAGCCCTGGCACAGATGTCGCCCTGCTTATGGGAATGATGCGGGTTATAGTGGACGAAAAACTATTTGACTCAGCTTTCATCAAGGAAAGATGTGAGAACTTCGATGCTTTCAAAGAATCATTGAATGATTTTGACCTTGATTTTGTGGGACAGGTTACCAGGGTGCCGAAAGACCAAATAGTAGAAGCTGCCCGTATGTTCGCTGGCAATAGTCCTGCTACCATCATCTATTCCATGGGTATTACCCAGCATTCTCATGGCACCGACAATGTGCTGGCTACTGCCAATCTGGCAATGCTCACCGGGAACATAGGCAAGCCCTCAACTGGGGTCAATCCCCTTAGAGGCCAGAACAATGTACAGGGTGCTTGCGATATGGGTGCCCTGCCCAATGTCTACCCCGGTTATCAGACGGTAAGCGACCCAGCTATTAGAGAGAAATTTGAGACCGCCTGGGGGTGTTCTTTGCCTCCTTCTCTAGGGCTGACCTTGATTGAGATGGTTGAAGCTGCCTACCGTAAAGATATAAAGGTGTTATATCTGATGGGTGAGAACCCGGCATTAAGCGATCCTGATGTTCAACATGTCCTGAAGGCGTTGGCTCAACTTGAGTTTTTTGTTGTCCAGGACATATTCCTTTCTGAGACAGCGAAGTTTGCTCATGTTGTTCTGCCCGCGGCCAGCTTTGCCGAAAAGGATGGCACCTTCACTAACACTGAGCGCCGGGTGCAGCGAGTAAGAAAAGCTATTGAGCCAATCGGCAAATCTAAGCCTGATTGGTGGATTATCTGTCAGATAGCTCAAAGGTTAGGGGCTAAAGGCTTTGATTACAGCCACCCATCTGACATAATGGAGGAAATCCGTAGACTTACTCCTAGCTATGGTGGCATAAGTTGCCAGCGATTAGAGAATGGGGGACTCCAGTGGCCTTGTCCTGTTGACGACCATCCGGGCACACCGATATTACACACGAATACTTTTGTCAGGGGGAAAGGCCGATTTATCTCGCTAAAGTATATTCCTCCGGGAGAAATGCCAGATGAGAACTATCCTCTGATTCTCACCACGGGGCGCAGCTTGTATCACTTCCACACGGGAACAATGACTCGTAAAGTAGCTGGGCTTAATATCATAGAGCCTGAAGGTGTGGTGGAAATCAGCACTAAAGATGCTTCACAGATTGGTATAGTCCAGGGTGATAAGGTTAAGGTCAGTTCCCGGCGTGGTGAAGTTACTGCTAAGGCTAAAGTAACTGGGGCCTTGCCCTCAGGAGTGGTGTTCATGACTTTCCATTTTGCCGAAAGTGCTGCTAATATCCTCACCAATCCCAAGCTCGATCCGGTAGCCAAAATTCCTGAGTACAAAGTTGCAGCAGTGAAGGTGGAGAAAGTTTGAGCACGTTATAGGAAATGAACTCCTCTATTACTCAGGGCCGAGGGTAAAGGCTGGCTGCGTTGCAGATCTTGGGAATAAGTTCCTCCCGCTGTAGAGTCATGATATGGACACCGGCTACTCCCTCGATTTGCTTTAATTGATTTATTGTTTCCACGGCAATCTTTATCCCCTCTTCTGCCGCCTCATCCTTATTACGAACATTTTTAAGGCGTTCAATAATTCTATCAGGAATATCCATATTGGGGACTTTTGTTTTCATATATCTTGCTGCTGCTAGGGATGTTATAGGAGTAATTCCAGCAATAATTTTTACCTCTTTATGTAATCCTTTTTCTCGGACCAGTTCCATCCATTTCTTGAATCCCTCGATGTTATATATGGGCTGGGTCTGGACAAAATCTACCCCAGCAGTAACCTTGTCTTTAAGGCGATCTACCGCGGCCTCTAATGGTTGGGCAGAAGGGTTTATGGCTGCCCCGATGAAAAGTCTGGGCTCTGTTCCCACTATGAGTTCTCCATTATCAAATTTTTTTTCATCTCTTAATTGCTTGACCATCCTGATAAGCTGGATGGAATCGAGGTCAAAGACGGGCTTTGCATTGGGATGGTTTCCAAAGTAGATAGGATCCCCGGATAGACAGAGTATATTGTTAACACCAAAAGCGGAGACTGCCAAGATATCCATTTGAAGGGCAATTCGATTTTGATCTCGACAGGTCATATGGACTATGGCGTCAAGACCTTCCTCTACTCCCACAAGACAGACTGCCCAGCTTGCCATCGACACCACTGCTGCCTGTCCATCAGGGACATTAAAGGCATCGACATAACCTTTGATGAGGTTGGCATTCCTCCTGATCGTATCGAACTGCGTATTTTGGGGAGGGCTGATTTCAGCAGTGACCGCAAATTGTCCGATATCTAATATCCTGGCTAGATTGCTTTTCATCTTCATTTTTGAACCCCCGACATAGTTTTAGCACAGTATGCCAGAATGCCACATTTAGAGCAACATTGCCAAATTACCCTCGCTTCAGTTTTTTTGCAATAATCGCTAAAAGTGTTTATAATGTGCAGCGACCAATGAAAGCAACAACAGAATTAAACTCAATTAAAGAAGCACTGAAATCTTCAGAGATATTCCAGGGCTTGACTGACGAAGAGTTAGATAAGCTGCTCCCGCTTTGCCAGGAGCAGTCCTATGAAGCAGGGGCAGTCATGTTCTGCGAAGGCGAGCAGTGTAACTATGTCCAGACTCTCAAATCGGGCAAGGTAG